>SKRP01000210.1 GCA_007118445.1 Natronohydrobacter sp. | reverse complement strand
TGGCGGACAGTGAGGGATTCGAACCCTCGAGACGGTTCCCCGCCTACACACTTTCCAGGCGTGCGCCTTCGACCACTCGGCCAACTGTCCCCTGCGCGTCTATTAGCGCGGAGCCCCTGCAGGTTGCAAGGGCCGAGTTTCCTGAAAAGTCGCGCCAGTGCAAGATTGCCTCCGACGGCAACTTTCAACTGCCCCATGCATTGTGCAGTTACCTACGTTTTGACACTGATACTCAGAGTAGGTCACGACCAACCCGAATCCTTGGGATTCCCATCCGGCCTGACTTCTGATGCATACTGACTGCCGTAAAGGGGGTCGGCATGGATGGGGAAACCGTATTCTTCTGATTTGCGCGGGCGGTTCGTGGCCGCGCTCGATGAGGGCATGTCGGCGAGCGCGGCGGGTCGCCGGATGCGTATTCCTCGGGCGACAGCGGTCAGATGGCGTGAGGCGCATCACGCCATCATGGGTGCTCCGCCGCTTACTTGCCGAATTGACCCGCAAACAGATACAATGCGGTGTTCGCCTTCCCGTCGCGGAACTCGAAGTCGTCGTCGACGCCCATAGCGATAACCCCAAGCCCTACAAATGGGTCAAGTCCGCCGACAAAACTCTCGCCTCCGTCAAAAGGTTCTGCCAGAAAACACTGGCAGGAACTTCAGATTCAGGTGACTGGGCTTTGATAGCTGAAGTGGGCGGGGGTCCGGAGCCTACCCCGGATCGGATTTTTATTTCCGCTTATAGCGGGCATGCCACCATGCGTGAATAGCAGACTTGGCAACGCGCCGTTCTGGCGGGAAGTTTCGGGCGATTTGGCAATCCAGCATGCACGAGCAGGGTCGCGACACAGGAACTGCATTGCGGCGACAGGCCCTGTTTCAGTGAATGCGGGTCTGACCAGAAAACCGCCGATGCGTCCGGACAGTCACCCGCGCCACAAGCCAGGCCAGGCCGCAACAGCGCCCTGCAGCTTGGCCAATGCGCGCAGCCAGGGGGGGCGCGGGCTGGTGCCCTCGGCCAGCCGAAACAGGGCGATTTCGGGCGGGCAGGGCAGGCGGCTCGCCGGGTCGTGATAACGCGGATAGGCGATCAACGTGGCGTGCAGGAATGCTGTCAGTTCGGGCCGCGCGCGGCGGCGGGCCGGGATTTCGCCCAGATCCTGCGTCAGGCCCCAGCCGGCGTAAAACGGCGCGCCGAATGTCGTGACCGCCAGCCCGCGCAGCAGCGCCTCGAAACCCAGTGTCGAGGTCATGGTCCAGACCTCCTGCACATGATCGAGCAGTTGCGCCGGGTCGGTCCGGTCCAGCACGCAATCGGCATGGGCCAGCGCCTGCGCCTGCGCGATCGCTCCGGGGCGCAGCCCGGCCTCGACATCAGGATGAGGCTTGTAGAGGATCACCGCCTCAGGGTTGCGCGCACGGGTTTCGCGCAACAGCGCCAGATTGGTGTTGATGCGCGTTGTGCCCAGCCGGATCGAGGCATCATCTTCCACCTGACCGGGCACAAGGATGCGGTGGCCGGATGGCAGCGCGGGCAGGGCACCGGCAAGGTTATACTTGCTCAGCCGATGCGCGAGGATCGACTGGCGCAGCGCTTCCGCCCGCGCCGCCGCGCCGGGGGGCAGGGGGGCCGCGATCAGCGCTTCCAGCCGCGACGGGCGGTTCGGGTCGAAATACAGGCCCAGATCGTCGGTGATCAGCGACAGCGGCGGGGTCAGCTCTGCGCCCAGCCCGCGCGAGCGCAGGAACCCGTCCTCGACCCGGATGACGCGCGGTGCCGCCGGTGCCGGGCGGTCGCCCCAGACCAGATTGGGCCGGTCAGGATCGGGGCGGGTTGCAAAGCGCAGCCGCTGCCAGCGCCCGAAGAAATGTTGCAGATGCGGGCGTTTCCACAGCCGCATGTCAAGCGCGGTATAGCCATGCCGGTCCTCGCGCCAGGCGCGGCGCAGGGCTTCCAGATGATCGAGCGCGGCCTCGAAACTGCAGAGCGCATCGCGGCAGGGGTCATACCAGCGCGGATACAGCAGCATCGCGCCTGCGAAAAGCTGCGCGCGGGTCAGCTTGCGCCTGCGCCTTGGATGCGGGGTCCGGTCATCGCTCAAACCCCAGCCCGCATAGAAGGGCAGGCCCCAGACGCGCGGGCGGTGGCCTGCGAAAATCGCCTCGAACCCCAGTTGCGACGACACGGTATAGACCGCAATCGCGCCTTCCAGCAGCTCCCACGGGGATATGGGCGCGGTGCTCAGGCTGATATGCGGTCCGGTCAGATCATCTTCGCTGAAATGGCCCGCACGGTGGCCGCCCATGGTTTCAGGATGGGTGCGGATCACGATGCGCGCGCCGGGGAAATCGAGCTGCGCCTGAATCAGCATGTCGCGAAACAGTTGCGCGGGCAGCGCGCCATCCAGCCCGCCGCGCGTCAGCGAGGCATCACCCCGCACCTGATCGACGACCAGCACATATCCCGGCGCAGGCGGGGCAAGATCGGGGTCATGGGCTGCATATTTGCTGAACTGCCCATGCTTCAGCCGCGCCATACCTGTATGCGCGCGCGCGATCAGAGTGTGATCATCGAAAGGATGCGTGGCGAGCAGGGTTTCCAGATCGCTGGGCCGCGCCGGGTCGAAATGAATGCCGCTCTGGTCGATCAGCAGGCCGAGCGGCGGTTCGCCCGCGCGACCGGGAAAGAGCGAGCGCAGAAAGGCATCCTCCAGCCGGATCAGCCCTGCGCCACTGCGCGCGGCCACCCATTCGCCGCGCGCCGCATGGGCAGCATGACCCCAGACCGCAACATGGCCCGCGCGCCCCGGCCAGCCTGTGCGGACCGGCATGTCTGACAGCGCCATGATGCGCCGGATGCGCCGGGCGCCGGGTGACGGTCCCAGAAACCCGCCTGTATAGGCATGTACCGGACCCGTCACATCCAGGGACATCGCTGCGTCAGTCGCTGCCCGTTGCCGCACTGCGCGCGGCTGTGGCGGCGGTCAATGTGCCGGTCAGCGCTGAAATCTGCCGTGCCCAGAGCACCGAGGCGGCTTCGGTCACGAAGATCGTGTCGCCATCGCGGATCTTGAAATCACGCGCGTTGAACATGCCGGTGGGCGCGGTCAGATCCAGCACATAGACAAAACGCACATCCGACACGAATTTGCCGATCCCGAGGATCTCGGTCGCGACTTCGGGCAGCTCGTCGCGGAAGATGAACACGCCGGTCGGATCGGCGCGCAGCGGGTCCAGCCCGCCCACCATGGCGATTGCATCAATGGCGGAAATCTGGCGCGTGTCAAAAGTCACGCGATTGGTGCTGCCGGTCGCGCCCAGCACCGAGAAAGCGCGCTGGTCTTCGCGTACCAGCACCCGGTCGCCGGGGCGCATGGCAATGTCCAGCGAAGGATGGGAATAGATATCCTGTAGCCAGGCGCTGTCCTGCCGGTTACCGCGCGTGACCAGCACCTGCGCGGTTTCCAGCGGCACGGCAATGCCGCCGGCTGTGGCGATCATCGAACTCAGCCGGTTTGACGCGCGCGTGACCGGGTAGACCCCCTGCGCCGTGACCCCGCCAGTGACCGAGACCGTCGCGCCATCGCCCTGCGCGCGCGCGACCACGACCTGCGGGTCAGGGGTCTGTTCGTCCAGCGAGCGGGTCAGGACGCGCCGCAAGGCATCGGGTGTCTGTCCTGCCGCGCGGATACGTCCGGCATAGGGCACGAAGATGAAGCCTGCATCATCGACCTGCAATTCCTCAAGGATCGCGTTATTCGCGGTCTCTGGGGCCAGCAGGCCCTCGGGGACGTTTTCATAGACATTCAGGCTGATCACATCGCCGGGGCGGATCACAT
>SKRP01000272.1 GCA_007118445.1 Natronohydrobacter sp. | reverse complement strand
CTTGGCGATTGCATGGTGCGCACGGTCTGGAGCCGTGGTTACATGATCGGTGGCGAGCAGGCGGCCTGTCTGCCTGACACGAAACGCCGGGCCTGAGGCCCCGTCGGCGCTGTCGCCGGCACCTGGCGCGGGGCCCATGCCGATGCGGGGGCCCCGTGGCACGTTCAGACCAGCCCCAGATCCCGCGCGAGCATTGCGGCCTGTGTTCGGTTCGACACGCCCAAATGCCGGAACACGGTCTTGACATGCAGCTTCACCGCTGCCTCGCGAAGATCCAACATGCGGCCGATCTCCTTGTTGGACAGCCCGTCGCTGAGCAGCCGCAGCACCTCGCGCTCGCGTTTGCTCAGGTCTTCCAGACGCGCATCTTCGGGGGATGCCGGGGTGTTGTGCCCCTGAGCGAAATCGACCGGCAGATAGGTCTCGCCCATCAGCATGAAAGCGACCGCGTTGCGTACGGTTTTGGCCGGCAGCGTCTTTGGCAGGAAGCCCGCAGCGCCTGCTGACAAGGCCTCGGAAACGATGCTGCGCGGCGCATCGCCAGACATCAAGGCGACATGGCGTGCGCGATTGTTCTGTATCGCATCCTTCAGCCCCTGCAAGCCATTCATGCCAGGCATGCGGTAGTCCAGAAGCATCAGGTCGAACGGCCCGTCCGTTTCGACCATCTTCACCGCCCCGGTATAGCTGCCGACGCCCATTACCTGCAGGTCAGGCTGGGCCGAAAGATAAAGCACCAGCGTATCACGCAACAGATCATGGTCGTCTGCAATAAGGACACGCATCTTTTCTGATCATCCACAGGTTGCTGAAACTTAGTCTGGTTTTCTATACAGGCCACTTCGTTGATCACATGGTTTTTCCATCAGGTGCAACCGGCAGGAGAATCGTGAAGCACGTCCCGGCACCCGGCGCGCTGTCAAGACCTATCGCCCCGTCATGCGCGCGCACCGCCTCCAGCGCAATCGGCACGCCAAGCCCGGTGCCCTGTTCGCCCTTGGTGGTGAAATAGGGCGTGAAGATCGCGTCAAGCGTCTGTGCATCCATGCCCGGGCCGTTGTCCGAAATGTCGATCCGGACATAGTCCCTGCCCTCGACCGGCGCGCCAAGCTCGAAGTGCCGCGCCCGGTCTGCGTCCGTCATCGGGGCCATGGCCAGCCTGATCCGACCCGGAGCATCCGCCGCTGGCGATTGCAGCAGGGCGTCGCGGGCGTTGACACAAAGGTTCAGCGCCATCTGCATCAGGGCTGTCGGATCGGCCAGACCGGGCACTGGCTGGTCAGGCAGTGAAAGTTCCAGCCGAAGGGGTGGGCGCAACCCGGCCTCGACCAGAGTGACCGCATCGCGCATCGGGGTGCGCAGGTCGATCGGTACCTTGCCAGGACTCTGACGCCCCAGCGACATCAGGCGGCGCACCAGCCCTGCCGCCTGATCGACGGCAGCGCCGATATTTTCGGCCAAGGCGCGGGTCGTCGGGGTGCCGTCTTCCTCGATCAGGCCGGCCGCGCCCGAGATTGCCGCCAGCAGATTGTTGAAATCATGGGTCAGCCCCATTGCCAGCAGACTCAGATCCGCGCGGCGGCTGGCCAGGGCAAGATCATTGCGCAGCCGCTCGCGCTCAGCCTCGTTGCGCAGCCGTTCGGACATGTCGCGCAGGATCAGAAGCAGGCCGCCATCGGTGTTGCGTGCGGCCGAAACCTCGACATCAACGGGTTGCCCGTCAAGGCGGACCAGCCGCATCTGGCCATTCCACGACCCGTCACGGTCCAGTTTCCGCGCCGCGATGCCGAAATCATTCGAGGGCACTTGCGCGCGCAGCGTGTCCAGCCAGTGCTGGCCAATCACATCCTCCTTGCTGCCGATGCCCATCAGGCGCAGCGCCGAGGGGTTGGCATAAAGAAGCGTCCCTCGGGACGAGATCAGCGCAAAGCCGTCCTGCGCGGCGTCCATGGCCAGGGCGCGGTCCGCCAGGGCGCGCCGTTCGGCATCCTTGAAATCGGTGATGTCGGAAAACAGGCTTATGCGCCCGCCATCGGGGGTGGGCATCTGGCTGAAGCTCAGCCAGCGGTCGCCCAGCCGCAAGGTTCCCGAAGTGCGCAGGCGCATCGAGAATTCCGCGGCCTGGCGGTCGATCCAGCCCTGTGGGTCCGGGATCTTGCGCGCCAGATAGCCAGCGTCGATCCCGGCCTGCAGAACGTCGCCATAGCTGGCGCCCGGCTGGACCTGCGCATTCATTTTCGGAAACAATGCGCGAAACCTTCTGTTGACCAGTACGAGGCGCTGATCCGCGTCGAACAGGATGAACCCGTCCTGCATGGTTTCCACCGCAGCATCCAGCCGGTTGCGGGCCGTTTCCTCTGCCGCCAGCGCCAGTTCCAGCTTGCGCATGTAGTCGTGCCGCTGCGTGGTCTCGGTCTGCACCGCCATGAAGCCGACAAGCGTGCCTTCCGCGTCATGCAACGGCTGGATATTCACTTCCACCCAGTAGCGTTCACCGGACTTTGTCCGGTTCAGAAGTTCGGCCATCACCGGCTGGCCGCTGGCCCGGGCCGCGCCGATGCGGGCCACGGTTTCGGGGTCGGTTTCAGGGCATTGCAGCAGGTCGCCCGGCTTGTGGCCATGCGCCTCGGCCAGGGTGTAACCCGTCCGCGCCTCGAAGGCCGTATTCACCCATTCGATCCGCCCTTCGGGGTCCGTCATGACGACCAGGTTGGTCGTGTTGCGCACGATCTGACCCAGACGTTCGATTTCAGCCATCTGCGCGCGGCGCTCGGTCACGTCGTGCAGGATGACCACATAGCCGGGTGCACCATCAGGGGTCTGCGTGGCGTTGCGGGCGGCGGAGATCGAGTACCACAGCACACGGTCGCCGACCTTGATGTGACAGCGTCGGTTGAGCGCGATACCATCGCGCTCAAGCACCTGCAGGATGCCATTGGCCTGGGCGATCACATGAGGCGGGAATGCCTTTGCCAGCTGCAGCCCGACCAGCTGTTCAGGCGGGATCGGTGTGCTGACCCGGTCATTGGCATGTATCGCGGTAATGCGCAGGTCGCTGTCCAGTTCCAGCACCACATCCGGCAGGGCGCTGAGCGTTGTGCGCAGGCGGTTGCGTTCCAGATCTTCCTGCCGTCGGGCGCGGGTCACTTCGGCCTCGATCCGGCGGCGGGTCAGCATGGCCGAAATGATGTTGGCAACCGATTGGATAAGGAAAATCTCTCCCTGCAGGAAGCTGCGCACCTCGGAGACAGAGTCGTAGCCCATGAAGCCGACCATTCTCCCGTCTTCGCGCAATGGCACGGCCAGCAGCGAACGGATGCCCTGCCCCTCGAGCGTTTCGCGCAGCGGGTCGTCCGGTGCCAGGTCACGGACGTCGGCGATGTAGACATGCCCCTGGCTGTCGAATAGCGGCCACCAGGGATCGGCCATCGTCATGGGCAGATCCTTCAGCATGTCGATCATCGGCGCAATACCCGTCCGGCACCATTCGTGGGTGTTGTCCATGAAACCCGGCCGGGTCTGCAGAAAAATATAGGTCCGGTCTGATCCGCAGAACTGCCCCAGCCGCGCCAGGGTCTGGCCGATAGTATCATCCAGCGCGTCCGAGGGGACGGCCAGCAGCGACTCGATCAGCGCCAGGCTCAGGGCCTGGGCCTCGGTCAGCCGTGTCAGCGCCTGGGCCGGTTCAAGATGGATCGGAACAATCTCTTTCATCAAACACTCCGGGCGGTGAGGAACTGACGCGCCTGCGCCGCCTCTGACCGGGCCTGCGCAACCAGGTTGTCGATATCACCAGAGCCGATAGGAAGCCGGGCCCGCAACTGCTGTGCCAATTGCCCGGCATCGCTGAT
>SKRP01000113.1 GCA_007118445.1 Natronohydrobacter sp. | reverse complement strand
TGATGCCCGCCATGGGTCAGCGTGGCCGGGATCATCGGCAGGTTCAGCGCCAGCGCGGGCCAGAACAGCCATGTGCCGCGCGCGAACCAGACCACCATCACGGCCATGACGATGTGATAGGACGGAAAGGCAATCGCTCCCAGCGCCAGATGCGCGTCGATCTGTTCGAACCCGGTGGCAGCCAGCGCCATCAGCACCGCCCCGTATTCCGGCGTCACCACCAGCCCCGAAGCCGCCAGCGTTTCCGCAGGCAGGTCGATATAGGCGGCCGGGCCGAAAGAGGGCCAGATGAACCAGAACAGCGTGGTCATGAGCGTGGCCAGCATGGCGGTCAGCAGGAACTGATGCAGCACCGCGCCGCGCCGCGTCAGGCCCAGCCAGATCACAAGGGCCAGGATCTGCGCGAAAGAGGAGAGGTAGATCACCGCCAGGATTTTCGACAGTTCCGGCGAGCTGGCCATCCATTCGACGGCCCTGTCCCAGTCATAGCCTAGCGCGCGGTCAATCGCGAACAGCCTCTCGTCGATCAGCGGGCGCTGCAGCGGAAAAGCCAGTTTCGTCGTGATTGACATCATGCTGCCGAACACCGGATAAAGCCCCACCACGAAAAGCAATGCCGACAGATGCGGACTGAAACCACGCAACCGCAGCAGCAGGCCGAAAGCCGCAAGCCCGGTCCCCAGAGCGAAGACCGGCACGAAGCCCGACCAGATCACCGGGACATTCGCCGCCAGCGATCCGATCACAACCCCGAATATGACCAGACCAAGAATGCCGATGATCATGCTTTCGCCACGCAGGAGCATATCCCGAAACCTTCCATTCCACATTGCATTGGCAGCGGGATAGCAGCGTTTTGGGGCATAAATTTGGCGCAATGATGCGCTGACGGGGCAGCTTCACCCTGTCAGTCACTGGCATGGCATCAGTCGCGCTATGGCCTGCGCGCAGGCCCGGCCCTATTCAGCCGCCTCGGCGTAGCTGTCAACCGGCGGGCAGGTGCAGACCAGATTGCGGTCGCCATAGACATTGTCCACACGCCCCACAGGCGGCCAGTATTTGTCGCCCCGGAAACTGCCCGGCGGGAAGCAGCCTGCCTCGCGCGTATAGGCGCGGTCCCAATCGGCCACCAGATCCTCAACCGTATGCGGCGCGTGACGCAGCGGGCTGGCCTCGGCGCTGATCTCACCCTGTTCGACCGCGCGGATCTCGTCGCGGATCGCCAGCAGCGCCGTGATGAAACGGTCGATCTCGACCTTGGTTTCCGACTCGGTCGGCTCCACCATCAGCGTGCCTGCGACAGGCCAGCTCATGGTCGGCGCATGAAATCCATTATCTATCAGGCGTTTGGCGATGTCGTCCACGGTCACACCCGCCTCGGCAAAGGGGCGCGTGTCCAGAATGCATTCATGCGCAATCCGCCCCTTGTTGCCCATGAACAGGATATCATAGGCCCCGCGCAGCCGGGCGGCGATGTAATTGGCGTTCAGGATCGCCACTTTCGTCGCCTGAGTCAGCCCTGATCCGCCCATCATCAGGCAATAGGCCCATGAAATCAGCAGAATCGAAGCCGACCCAAAAGGCGCCGCCGAGACTGGCCCTTCTTCTCCGCCGGTTTCGGGATGACCCGGCAGGAAGGGGGCAAGATGCGCCTTCACCCCGATCGGCCCCATGCCGGGCCCACCGCCGCCATGCGGGATCGCGAAGGTCTTGTGCAGGTTCAAATGGCTTACATCGCCGCCGATTTCGCCGGGTTTGACCAGCCCGACCATGGCGTTCAGGTTCGCCCCGTCGATATAGACTTGGCCCCCGTGATCATGGGTGATCTTGCAGACTTCGCGCACGGTTTCCTCGAAAACACCATGGGTCGAGGGATAGGTGATCATGCAGGCCGCCAGTCGGTCGCCTGCCTTCGCGGCTTTCTCGCGGAAATCCTCCAGATCGACATCGCCATTGGGCGCGGATTTCACCACCACCACTTTCATCCCGCACATCTGCGCGCTGGCCGGGTTGGTGCCATGCGCCGACATCGGGATCAGACAGATATCGCGGCTGCCCTGCCCGCGCGCGCGGTGATAAGCCTGAATTGTCAGCAAGCCCGCATATTCGCCCTGCGCGCCGGAATTGGGCTGCATCGACATCGCATCATAGCCCGTGATCTCGCAGAGTTTCGCTTTCAGGTCATGGATCGCCTCGGCATAGCCCTGCGCCTGATCGGCCGGCGCGAACGGGTGCAGCGTGGCAAAGACCGGCCAGCTCAGCGGGATCATCTCGGCCGCGGCATTCAGCTTCATCGTGCAGGACCCCAGCGGGATCATCGCCCGGTCCAGCGCCAGATCGCGGTCCGACAGGCGGCGCATATAGCGCATCATCTCGGTCTCGGCCCGGTTCATGTGGAAAATCGGATGCGTCAGATAGTCCGACTGGCGCAGGAACCTGTCCGAGAAGCCCAGACGCCCGCGATGCGGGGGTGCGCCCTCGATGCCGAAAGTGCGCAACACGCGCAACAGCACTTGTTCATCCGTGGTCTCATCCAGCGAGATGCCGACATGGCCAGTGCCGATCTTGCGGAAATTCAGCCCCTCAGCGCGGGCGGCAGCCAGAATCCCGGCCTGCCCGACCCCGACCTCGACCGTGATCGTGTCGAAGAACTCTTTCACCACCACTTTCGCACCTGCCACGCGCAGCGCGTGATACAGCCGCTCGGTATGCGAATGCACCCGCTCGGCAATCGCGCGCAGCCCCTTGGGGCCGTGGAATACCGCATACATCGACGCCATGACCGCCAAAAGCGCTTGCGCGGTGCAGACATTGCTGGTCGCCTTCTCGCGCCGGATATGCTGTTCGCGGGTTTGCAGCGACAGGCGATACGCCTTGTTGCCGCGCGCATCAATGCTGACCCCCACGATCCGCCCCGGCAGCGACCGCTTATAGGCGTCGCGGCAAGAGATGAAAGCCGCATGCGGCCCACCATAGCCCATCGGCACGCCGAAACGCTGGGCCGAGCCCACGGCAATATCCGCCCCCATCGCGCCCGGCTCCCTGATCAGGGTCAGCGCCAGCAGGTCGGTCGCCATGATCGCCACGGCCTTGGCTGCGTGCAGGGATGCAATCTGATCGGTGAAATCGCGCAGATCGCCATGCGTACCGGGATATTGGAAAATCGCGCCAAAGACCTGATCTGCATCGAGTTTTTCGGGCGCATCCACGATCACCTCGATCCCCAGAGGGGCCGCGCGGGTCTGCATCACGGCGATATTCTGCGGATGGCAATTCGCGTCGATGAAAAACGCAGGTTTCTTCGACTTGGAAACACGCTGCGCCATGACCATCGCCTCCTCGCAGGCAGTGGCTTCGTCCAGGAGCGACGCATTGGCCACAGGCAGCCCGGTCAGATCGGCGACCATGGTCTGGAAGTTCAACAGCGCTTCCAGCCGCCCTTGGGCGATTTCGGGCTGATAGGGGGTATAGGCCGTATACCAGGCCGGGTTCTCGAAAATGTTGCGCTGGATCGCAGGCGGGGTGACAGTGCCGTAATAACCCTGCCCGATCAGGCTGGTCATGACCTTGTTCCTGGCCCCCACAGCGCGCAGTTTTGCCAGCAATTCGCCTTCCGACAGCGGGGCCCAGGTCAGCGGGTCGGGCTGGCGCAGATCGGCGGGGATGGTCTGGTCAATCAACTGCTCCAGATCGTCGCAGCCCACAGCCGAAAGCATCTCAGCCATTTCTTCGGGCGTCGGGCCGATATGGCGGCGATTGGCGAAATCATAGGGGTTGTAATCGGTGGGGGTGAAAACCATCGCTCAGTGCCTCGCTGGGATTGCTGTTTTCAGGCGCATCGCAGGGCCGCGCGCCTGACGCGGG
>SKRP01000049.1 GCA_007118445.1 Natronohydrobacter sp. | reverse complement strand
GAATCCCGGCTCCGAACAATTGGACCAAAGGATTAAGCATAAAGCACAATAGGTCGTGCCGGGTGGCGATTGCGACGGCCTGTCTATGCGCCCCTGCAGCGGCAGGACACCGGGTCTGACATCGCCGCGATTGTCAGGGTGCCGATGTGGAATGGCGCGTCACCAGCGCGATGGGCAACTCGCGCTGTTCAGAACCTTGCACCCCGGCACTGCCCAGACGCTGCAACATGACATTGGCGGCTTCAGCCCCGATAGCCGCTGCCGGAACATCGACTGTTGTAAGGGATGGTGCCAGATGGGCTGCGACATCCACATTGTCGATTCCGGCAACCGAGAGCGCGCCCGGCACGCTCAGCCCGCGCGCCTGCGCCTCGATCATGGCACCGATGGCCAGCAGATCCGCCGTACCGATGATCGCCGTGGGGCGCGGCACGAGTTCCAGCAGCATCGTGCACCCGGATCGGCCAGCGGCAATCGAGAGCGGTTGTTCACTGACATGCGCCCGCGCGAGGCTCAGACCCGCTGTGCCAAGTGCCGCACGAATACCCTCCAGCCGGGCGCTCTGGCGGTCATTGTTCTGCAACCGGCCACAAATGATGCCGAAATGACGATGGCCGAGTTCAAGCAGATGATGCGCGATGATCCTTCCCGCCGCATGATTGTCGATGCGGATACAATCATGCGCGCCAATCCCTTCCCACATCTGCACCAGCGGAATCGCTGCGCTTTCCAGCAGCGCCCAGGTGGCGGGCGGGCGTTCCGCGCCGACCAGAACCATGCCATCCACCCCATGCGACAGAAGCTGCGTGACAGCCGCCATCTCGGCCCCGGTATCGTATTCATGCGAGGCGATCAGCAGATTATAGCCCTGACTGGCAAAGCGGCGCTGCATTTCCTGCAGGCAGGCCGAAAAGATCGGCGAATTCAGCGTCGGCACCACCACCCCGATCGTGTGCGACTGGCCCGAAGCCAGCGCGCGCGCCTTGCGGTTCGGGACATAGCCCAGCCGTGTGGCGGCCTCCTCGATGCGCGCGCGGGTGTCGGGCCGGACCAGTTCCGGCTGCGCCAAAGCGCGCGAGACCGTCGCAAGCGACGCCCCGGCGTCGCGGGCGATATCGGTCAGGGTCGGCTTTCGCGACATGTCCTGCGGCCCGTGATGAAAATTTACAGTGAAGAATTTGCAGAAACGAGCCCAACAGGCAATTGAAATATGATTTCTCTTGACTCGGCGATGAAAAAATGAAAGCGCTTACATTCAAGATTGCCAGCCGCGACAGGCTCTGACGCGCGCAGTGATACAGGAGAGATCAGAATGACCGCCACCTATCTCAAGAAGGCCGCGAAAACCCCGGAAACCGAGTCTGGTCATGCCCAGGCTGTCGTTGCTGAAATGCTCGCGCGGATCGAGGCCGAAGGCGAAGACGCGGTGCGCGACTATGCGCTCAAGCTCGACAAATGGGATGGCGCGATTCTGGTCAGCCGCGAGGACATGGACGCCCGCGCGGCAGAAGTGCCGGATCAGGTGAAGGGCGATATCGCCTTTGCTGTCGAACAGGTGCGCGCCTTTGCCGAAGCACAGCGCGACTCGGTGAGTGATTTCCAGATGACCATGCCTTCGGGGCTGGTCGCAGGGCAGACATGGGTGCCCTGCAACGTGGCGGGCTGCTATGTGCCGACCGGGCGTTATGCGCATATCGCATCCGCCATCATGTCGGTCGCGACGGCCAAGGCGGCAGGCGTCAAGACCGTGATCGCCTGCTCGACCCCGTTTCGGGGGGGCGCGATGCATCCTTACGTTCTGTATGCGATGCGCGAGGCCGGGGCTGATATTGTCATGACGCTGGGGGGCGTGCAGGCGATTGCGGCCATGGCTTACGGGCTGTTCACCGGCAAACCGGCTGATGTGATCGTCGGCCCCGGCAATAAATTCGTCGCTGAGGCCAAGCGCACGCTGTTCGGCAAGGTCGGGATCGATGTGTTTGCAGGCCCCTCTGAAATCGGCATTCTGGCCGATGCCACGGCCGACGCGGAAATCGTCGCGGTCGATCTGGTAGGTCAGGCCGAGCATGGGCATGAATCGCCTGCATGGCTGTTCACCGATGACCGCGCGCTGGCAGAAAAGGTCATGGCGCGCGTACCCGAACTGATCGCGACCCTGCCCGAACCCGCGCGCGAGGCCGCCGATGCCGCCTGGCGCGACTACGGCGAGGTGGTGCTGTGCAACACGCGCGAGGAACTGGTGCAGGTGTCAGATGAATATGCCTCCGAGCATCTGGAAGTGCATTGTGCCGATCTCGACTGGTGGATGGCCAATCTGACGAATTACGGCTCGCTTTTCGTGGGCGAGGAAACGACTGTGGCTTATGGCGACAAATGTTCTGGCCCGAACCATATTCTGCCAACGAAATACGCCGCACGCTATTCGGCAGGTCTGTCGGTGCATAAATTCCTCAAGCCCCTGACATGGCAGCAGGCGGATCGCGATGCCAGCAAGGAACTGGCCATCCGCACGGCGCGGATTTCCCGGCTGGAAGGGATGGAAGCTCATGCCCGCACGGCCGATGCGCGGATGGACAAATACTATCCGGGCCATAATTTCGACCTCGGTACCCCGGTCGAGTCGGTCTGAGCCATGCGCAACATGCCGGATCTGGGCCAGCCGCCCGACATCCCCGAAAGCGCCCTGGCCAGTGCTGTCGCGCTGATCAGCTCGGGGCGGCTGCATCGCTACGGCGAAGCCGGCGGCACTGGCGGGGTCGTCGCCGAACTGGAGCGGGAATTTGCGCAGCTTCTGGGGCGGCGCTACGCGGTCGCGGTCAATTCCTGTGGTTCAGCGCTGTTTCTGGCGCTGAAAGCCGCAGGTGTGCGGCCCGGTGATCCGGTCCTGCTCAATGCCTTCACGCTGGGGCCTGTGCCCGGCGCGCTGGATCATGTCGGCGCGCGCCCGGTTCTGGTCGAGATCACCGAGGATCTGGTCATCGATCTCGACGATCTGCGCCTCAAGGCGCGGGCTTCGGGGGCGCGGGTGCTGATGCTGTCGCATATGCGCGGGCATCTGTGCGATCTGGAGGCGCTGCAGGCACTATGCTGCGCTGAAGGGATCACCCTGATCGAGGATTGCGCGCATACGCTGGGGGCCGCCTGGAACGGGCAGCAGGCGGGTACTTTCGGGCAATCGGGCTGTTTCAGTTTCCAGTCGGGCAAGCATGTCAATGCGGGCGAAGGCGGAGTGCTGGTCACGGATGATCAAGACGTGGCCGCGCAGGCGATCCTGCATTCGGGCAGTTACATGCTTTATGCACAGAACGGGACCGTGCCGCCCGCCGAGGTGATGGCGCGCTGGCACAAGCGGTGCGGGAATTATTCGATGCGGATGGGACCCTTGGTGGCGGCGCTGGCGCTGCCGCAACTGGCGCTTCTGCCTGCGCGGGTGGCGGATTGGAACGCAAGCCATGACCGGATCGCCGCGCGGCTGTCTGCTGTGCCGGGCTTTGTGCTGCCAATGCGGCCAGAGGCCGAGTCCTACGCGCAAAGCTCGCTGCAATTTCGCCTGCCGGGGCGGTCGCTGGCGCAGATGCGCGCTTATGTCGATGCCTGCCGCGCCGCTGGCGTCTGGGTCAAATGGTTCGGTTCGGACATCCCCGAGGGCTATAGTTCCAACCCGGCGCAATGGCCCGGCGTCGAGGCAATTGACGCGCCGCGCGCCTGCGCCGTGCAGGCCACGCTTTGCGATATCCGCCTGCCCTTGGGGCTGAGTTCCCAAGACTGCGACATGATCGCCGATGTGCTGACTGCTGCTGCCGAGATCAGGGAGCTCCGCCATGCCGCGACTTGATACGCTGTTTGATCTGACCGGGCGGCGGGCGCTGATTACCGGGGGTAATTCCGGCATCGGGCTGGCGATGGCCCGCGCTCTGGGAATGCAGGGGGCCGCGTTGCATCTGGCCGCGCGCGATGCAGCAAAGCTTCAGGCGGCCTGTGCGGAACTCACAGCCGAGGGGATCGCCGCGCAGGGTCATCCCTGCGATCTGGCGGACCCCGCCGCGCTGGAGGGGCTGGCAGCACAGGCAGGCGCGATTGATATTCTGGTCAATGCAGCCGGGGTGAATCTGCGCCAGCCCTTTCCCGAGGTCACGCCGGATGCGTTTGACCTGCATATGGCACTGCATCTGCGCGCGCCGTTCTTTCTGGTGCAGCATCTCGCGCCGGGGATGGCGGAACGGGGCTGGGGCCGGGTGCTGAACCTCGCATCCCTGCAATCGCAGCGCGCCTTCGCCAATTCGGCACCCTATGGCGCGGCCAAGGGCGGTGTGGTGCAGCTGACGCGGGCCATCGCGCAGGAGTTTTCCGGCCAGGGGATCACCTGCAACGCGATTGCGCCGGGCTTCTTTCCGACCCCGCTGACCGCGCCCGTTTTTGGCGATCCCGAACTGGCGCAGGCCAATGCAGCACGCACGGCCATCGGGCGCAACGGGGTGCTGGAGGATCTGTTTGGTGCGACTGTGTTCCTGTGCTCGGAGGCGTCAGGCTATATCACCGGGCAGACCTTGTTCGTGGATGGGGGGTTTACAGCGAAATGACCCAGATGATGCAGGCGCTGGTCTATACCGGTGTGAACCAGATGATCCTGACCGATGTCCCGGTGCCCGTGCCCGCCGCCGATGAAGTGCTGGTCCGGGTGCAGGCCGTGGGCATTTGCGGATCGGATATGCACGCCTATCACGGCCATGATGCGCGCCGCCCTGCCCCGCTGGTGCTGGGCCATGAAGCGGCGGGGGTGATCGCCTCTGGTCCGCGCAAGGGCGTTCGTGTGGCCATCAACCCGCTGGTGGTCGATCCCGACTGCCCGGTCGCGCGTGCCGGACGCCCGCATCTTTCGCCCACCCGCGCGATCATTTCCATGCCGCCCCGCCCCGGCGCTTTTGCCGAATATGTCACCATCCCGGAGCGCAATCTTCTGGACCTGCCTGCGGGCATGTCCATGCAGACCGCCGCGCTGACCGAGCCGGTGGCCGTGTCCTGGCATGCTGTGCGGATCGGGCTGGAACGGCTGGTGCAATCCGCCCCGCGCGTTCTAGTGCAGGGCGGGGGCGCGATCGGTGTCGCGGCAGCGCTGATCGCGCGGCATATGGGCGCGGCGCAGGTCGATCTTGCCGAACCCCACCCGGTGCGGCGCAAGCTGCTGGCGGATGAGGCGCAGATCACGCCATTCGACCCGACAGCGCATGATCCGGGCGAAAGCCATTATGATCTGATCATCGACGCTGTGGGCGCGGTCGCGACAAGACAGGCTGCGACGCGGCTGGTGCGGCCCGGCGGGGTGATTGTGCATGTCGGGCTGCTGCCGGGGCTGGACGGCTATGACATCCGGCGCATGACGCTGCAGGAAATCACGATATCAGGCAGTTACTGCTACACGCCCGAGGATTTCGCCGCTGCCCTTGCTGCCCTGGCCTCGGGTGCGCTGGGGCCGCTTGACTGGGCGGAAACCCGGCCTTTTGCAGCGGGCGCAGAGGCGTTTGCCGATCTTGATGCCGGGCGCGTCGGTGCCGCGAAACTGGTGCTGCAAACAGACTGAGCCTGATCATGGAGGCTGGCCGGACCCGCCTGTGTTGTCAAGCGCTGCCATCATGGCGCTGACCATGTCATCGCGCCGGAACGGTTTGCCCAGACAGGTCGTGAAACCGGCCCGCAGATAGGCATCGACCTGATGCGACATGACATTGGCGGTCACGGCGATCGCGGGTTTCGGGGGCTGACCGGCGGCCATTTCACGCTCGCGCAATGCAGACAGTGCCCCAAGCCCGTCCAGTTCCGGCATCGAGATATCCAGAAGATAGAGATCGAATCGACCGGCTTGCCATTTGTCGAGCGCGTCCCGCCCATTCTCTGCCAGCACGATATCCACGCCCAGCCGCGCCATCAGACCGCCCATGATCGTCCGGTTGGTGCGGTTGTCATCAGCCGCAAGAACCCGCAGCCCCAGAAGCGATGGCACGGGTGCCGCCCGGGGCGCAGCAGGCAAAGACGGTGCGAATGGAAGCGGCAGACGGACATGGACTTCGGTTCCCAGCCCGGGCGTGCTGTCCAGCGTGATATCGCCCTGCATCAGGGACACAAGGCGCTTGACGATCGACATCCCCAGCCCGGTTCCGCCAAAACGCCGGGTGACAGTCCCGTCTGCCTGTTCAAACTCTTCGAACACGCGCGCGACCTGCTCGGCTGTCATGCCGATTCCGGTATCGCGCACCACCAGTTCCAACGCGTCATCTGCGCCCGCATCCAGCGTGACGCTCACCTTGCCGGACCTGGTGAACTTGACAGCATTGCCAACAAGATTGTGCAGAATCTGCGCCAGCCGACCAGGATCGCCCAGCCGGTGCCTGCGCGCAGCAGCACCTATGTCCAGCGCAAGCGCCAACCCCTTTTCCTCGGCCGTGACCTTGTGAATTGACTCGACCTGATGCACCAGATCGGCAGGCACGAAGGGGACCTGCTCCAGCGCCAGTTTACCAGCCTCGATCTTGGACATGTCCAGCACATCATTGAGCACCCCCAGAAGGGTTTCACCTGACGCCCGGATCGTGGCCAGCATCCCGAGATGCCCCGGATCGGATAATTCCGCCTCCAGCAACTGCGCCATGCCCAGCACGCCATTCAGCGGCGTGCGGATTTCATGGCTCATATTGGCCAGAAACAGCGATTTGGCGCGGCTTGCGGCTTCGGCCCGCGCCGCGGCCTCGCGCAGGTCATTTTCGGCGGCCACCTGATCGGTGATATCGTTGATCGAGCAGACCACGCGCACATCCAGCCCTTCAGAATTGATCGGGGCTGCATTGACCGACAGGACACGCCGGGATCCGTCAGGCTGCCTGATCGAAAAGCGTACATCACGCACCACACGTCCCTCGGCCATGACCCGTGTGAAAGGCAGAGCGTCCGGCGGGAAGGGCCCCCCGTCCAGCGCCGCGATACCCCATCTGCTTTCGTCAAAGCACATTCCGTCGATCTCTGTGGCAGCAAGACCCAGAATGCGCTCTGCGCCGCGATTGGCGAATATGATACGACCTTTGGCATTGAGCGCAGTTATCCCGGATACCGACGTGTCCATCAGACTTGCAAGATAGTCCCGCTCGGCGGTCAGCTGCGCCTCGAGCTGCATCCGTTCCGTGATGTCGAGATGAATCCCCGCCAGTTTCAATGGCCGGTCATCCTTGTCCCGCGCGATGACGCGTCCGCGTGACAGGACATGGACCCAGTGACCCTGCTTGTGCTGCATCCGGATTTCATTGGCAAACGCGTCCTGACCGGCTGCAAGCAAGGTCTTTTCCTGCATGTCCAGAATGGCAAGATCTTCGGGATGGACAAGCTCACGAAAGCCGAAATGTGGCCGGTCCGCCAGTTCCGCGCGCGTGTAGCCCAGCATTTCGGCCCAACGTTCATTCACCCGTTTGGTGTCGGTGACACGGTCGAATTCCCAGGTCCCGGCCGATGCTGCATCTATGATTTCTTCCAGCCTCGCCTCTGCGCGTTTGAGCGCAGTGATGTCGATATGAACACCTGCCATCACCTCCGGCGTCCCGTCGGGCGACCAGCGCGAGACCCGGCCGCGCGACATGACCCAGACCCAGTGACCGTCCTTGTGACGCATCCGCAATTCATATTCGAAGCGATCGAGCTCTCCGCCGAAGACGCGGGCCAGTCTGGCTTCGGCGATGTCCAGATCTTCGGGGTGCACCAGACGGTGCCATACGTCGATAGTCAGGGGCGCAAGGTCTTGCAGCGTATGGCCAACGATCTCGGCCCAGCGGTCATTGATGATATTGGCACCGGTATTGATATGCCATTCCCAGGTTCCCGCCTCGGCCCCCTGAATGATATCAGCAAGCCGCCGCTCTGCCTCCTTGAGGGCGGTTATGTCAATGCGCATCCCGACGCGGCCACCATCGGGCGTCGCCCGTTCGATCATCCGGATCCAGCGTCCGGCCATCTGCTGTTCCAGCGAGGCGCTGGCCGCGTGATGATGCTGCAGACGCTCGGCGATCCATTCTGCCTCGCGCCCGGCAATCTCGGACACGTCGCCGCTCTCGGCCAGACAGCGCACCACCTCCTCGAATGTGACGCCTGGCCGGGTGATCCGCGCCACTGACGGGAAAGAGGCACGGTAGCGGCTGTTACACAGCACCAGACGGTTATCCGCGTCGAAAAAGGCAAACGCGTCCGGCAGCGCCTCGACGGCCATTTCCAGCCGTTTGCGGGCCTCGGTGGCGTCCTGTGCCAGGGCTTCCAATGCGGCCGCCTGCGCCTTGCGTTCGGTGATGTCGGTTTCGATGGAGACGAACCCGGTCAACTGGCCATCGGCATCGCGCAGCGGTTGCAGGTCGATTTCTGTCCAGAATTCCTCGCCATCACGGGTCTGGTTGAGCAATTCCGCTTTCGTGGCGCGGCCTGCATCCATTTCAGCAGCGATGCGTGCGGTCTCTGCCCTGTCAGTCCCTGGCGCATGCAGGAAATCCGGCGGCCTGCGACCCCGCACCTCGTCCAGCGTCCAGCCAGTGCGCGCCTCGAAGGCAGGATTGACCCATTCGATCCGCGAATCAAGCCCTATGATCATCACAAGATCGGTCATCCGCCGGGCAATCAGGCCCAGACGCTCGGCCTCGGCCGCCAGCCGCCATTCTTCGGTAACGTCGCGCGCGACGAAGACATAACCTGACAACTCACCTGGCCGGTCTGGCGGGCGGGGTGTCACAGTGACCGCATAGCGCCGTCGACCCCGCAGGGTGTCCGCCCAGAAATGGTGCGGCCCCGAGCGTCCGGTTGCATCCACTTCTGCCATGGCGCGGCGGTTCAGAGCGGCAATGTCGGGGGGCATGACGTCTTCATGAGTCTTGCCGATCAGATCTTCCGCCCTGACCATCATCTGGCCCTGGTCTGCGGTATGGACAGCAACATAGCGCCCGTTCGCATCCACTTCGACCACCAGTTCCTGCAAGGCCCCGAGTGTCGTTTTCAGGCGATCATGAGCTTCGGACATATGGGTCCGCGCGGCGGCAAGCTCTGCGGTGGCCTCGGCGCGCGCGAGTGCCGCCCCGATGGCATCCGCGACGGAGGAGAGCAGCTGGATCTCATCGGGGTCGAACTCGCGCCGCCGCCGCTGGAGTGTTTCGAAACCCACGAAACCCGTCAGTTGCCCGGCGGTACGCATTGGCACTGCAAGCACGGACCAGACGCCGCGCAATTGCAGAATGGCTTTTTGTGCCGAGCAATCGCAGAGCGCCCCCACATCTGCAATTTCAATTGCCCTATTCCGCCATAGCGTGCCGTGCCAGAGCGCCAACAGGTGTTCTGCCGGATGCTGGTTGCAATGAAGATTGCAAAACGGCCCATCGGCACACCAAGCGTGGAATCTATCCGCCCGAGTGTCACGCTGCACGGCTTGGTTCCGGAACACATAGGCCCGGTCTGCCCCGCAGAATCTTCCGACGCGGCCAAGGGCATTCTTCACAGAGGCGTCAATATCGGTCGGCGGCGCGCGCAGGATATCGCCCAGCAGATCAACTGCCAGAGCCAGCAGATCCGTGTTTCGCGTATCCTTGCTTCGATGTGACACTGTTCTTTTCAAGGTCAGCCAATCACCTCCGCCACCCGACAGGGCTGCCATGCATCCCGCATCCTGACCGCATTGTGCTGTCGTCAGTTGCACATGAACCCGATCAAGGGTCAATTAACCCGACTTCGGTTAATGCAACCATAACGCGTGGCTGGCAAGAAGGTAACACCCTGCAGGCGGATGCTCGAAGGGGCGCGTCTGATATGCTGCAGCGCATTCCGGGTGGTGGGTGATGAGAGACTCGAACTCCCGACATCTTCGGTGTAAACGAAGCGCTCTACCAACTGAGCTAATCACCCGCGCCGCAGGGCGTAGCCGCTTTTTGTCGCCCGATCAACTGCAAAATCCTGCGCGCGGATTGCCGATATCACGCGCCGGTCGCAGCAAGCTTGGCAGGTGAATAGCAAACACAGAGCTTCTTCAAAGAAGCGATGCGCGCAAACGCCGTCTGTCATCTGCACATTTTCCACGCATTCCCGAAAAATCATGCTGAAGAAATGAGCCGCGCCCGCTGAGTCGCTGTGCAAATCCTGTCCAAGGAAGGCAGCTTGTTTTGATTTGGCGATGCCGCAGCGCAAAAAGACAGCGCCGGGGGATGCCCGACCGAAGGCCCCTTCCGCCACACCCTTTGGCGACGAGTTACACGCCGGAACCTGCAATCGCGAGGATGAGAGCCACGACCGGGACGCACAGGGTTCAACCTTTCCAAACCTGCATTGCATCAACAGGAGCACGCTTCAAATGACCAGACAAAAACTGCTGACGACCACTGCCGCAGCCACCATGCTGTTTGCCGCACCTGCCTTCGCGGATTGCTCGATCAAGGTCGGAGTCCTGCACTCTCTTTCCGGCAGCATGGCGATTTCGGAAACCACCTTGCGCGATGTCATGCTCATGCTGGTCGATCAGCAGAATGCCAATGGTGGCTTGCTGGGCTGCGAACTGGAAGCCGTGGTTGTCGATCCAGCCTCTGACTGGCCGCTCTTTGCAGAACTGACCCGCCAGTTGCTGACCGTCAACGAAGTTGATGTCATCTTCGGGGCGTGGACCTCGGTCAGCCGAAAAGCGCTGCTGCCTGTGCTGGAGGAACTCAATGGTCTGATGTTCTATCCGGTCCAGTATGAAGGGCAGGAAAGCTCGCGCAACGTTTTCTATACCGGGGCCGCGCCCAACACCCAGGCGATCCCGGCAGTGGATTATTTCCTCGAGGAACTGGGCGTCGAGAGCTTCGCACTCCTCGGCACCGATTATGTCTATCCGCGCACGACGAATGCGATCCTGGAATCCTATCTGTTGTCCAAGGGCATCGCGGCAGAAGACATCTTCGTCAATTACACACCTTTCGGCCATGCTGACTGGTCAACCATTGTCTCGGATGTGATCGGACTTGGTGCCGGGGGCAAGCAGGTGGGCGTGATCTCGACGATCAATGGCGACGCGAATATCGGCTTTTATACTGAACTCGCTGCTCAGGGTGTGAGTGCGGATGACATTCCGGTGGTGGCCTTCTCGGTGGGTGAGGAAGAGCTTTCGGGGCTCGACACATCAAGACTTGTCGGTCATCTGGCAGCGTGGAATTACTTCATGTCCGCGGATACGCCCGAGAACGAGGAATTCATCGCGGCCTGGCATGAATTCATCGGCGACACGAACCGCGTGACCAATGACCCGATGGAAGCGCATTACATCGGCTTCAACATGTGGGTTCAGGCTGTCGAGCAAGCCGGAACCACCGATGTCGACGCAGTGCGCGAAGCCATGTGGGGGCAGGAATTCCCGAATCTGACAGGCGGAACGGCTGTTATGAATGTGAACCATCATCTGTCGAAACCTGTTCTGATCGGTGAAATCCGCGCAGATGGTCAGTTCGACATCATCAGCCAGACCGAAGAAGTGCCAGGCGAGGCCTGGTCGCCCTTCCTGCCCGAAAGCGCCACACTGATCAGCGACTGGCAGACGCTGGAATGCGGCATGTTCGATACCGCTACCGAGACCTGTGTCCAGCTGACCTCGAACTACTGATCAGCCCTCGTAGGGTGCGTGCTCAGCACGCACCCTACCCCAGCACTGTTCCGAAAGTCCCTGCTCATGCCGCGCCTCTTCCCGCTGGTTGCCTTCGTTCTCACGCTGGCCATCACCCTGCCCCTGCAGGTCAAGGCGGATAGTCCGACCCCGTTGCAGGACACCCTGCAAAACGTTCAGGAAAATGTCGGCCGCCCGTCGCGTGCTACAGTGCCGGATGTGTTGCGCGCCTTGCTGGAGGCAGACCCGCCCGGCACAGTCGACTTCCTGCGCGCATGGGGGGATCGCGAGGTTTTCGAACGCCCTGATGACGGGCTGTTCTTCTATGCCTCCGAGACCCCTGAACGGATGCTGGTGCTGATCGACATTGATACCGGCGCCGAGATCGGCACGGTCAGCACCCGCGAGGTCAACCAGATTCGCCCCAATGCGGGCGTGCGCCGTGAACTCAGTGCCGCGCTGGTCGGCTTTGAACTCCAGGCTCCGGACCCCGAGCGTCGTCTGGCAGCACTCGAGACCATAGCGCGCAGCCCCGAGGCCGACCAGATCGATGCGTTGCGCGCTGCGCGCGCAACAGAAGAGGATAGCAGGATCGCCGCGCGCATGGATCGTCTTCTGGACTTGCTGAACGCCCGTTTCGCGACCGATCCTGTCGTGCGGGTGGATGCCATCGACGGGCTGCGCGGGGATATCAGCACCGAGGCCCGGCGTGCGCTGAACCAGATACTGCAGACCCGCGCGGATTTCGCCACCGAGATCCCCGAGGGCACGAATGTCGCCCGTATCCGCGAACCAGGCGTTGATATCGACCTGATCGCGGCCTATGCCACTCTGTCCGATGCCGGTCTGGTCCCGGCCCGCCCTGGCCGCAACGCCATCCGCGACGCGCTGCGCAACAATGTCGTGGATGGTGCCGCAGGCGGAATACCCGTGCATCAGCTGACCACTGACGAAATGCGCCGCGCGGCCTATGCGACACTCGAGTCTGATGGCCTTGTCCCGCCGCTGGTAACCGAGCAAGACATGCGTGACGCGGTCAGCGAGGTCGTGTTCTTTGACGTCTATCTGGAACCCGACCCTGCTGTGACCGATGCCGCGCGCGAAGCGCTGGACAGCACGCGCAACATGATTTCGCTCTGGCAGTTCGCCGCGATCTCGCTTGATGCGCTGTCTCTCGCCTCGATCTTCTTTCTGGCCGCCATCGGCCTTGCGATCACCTTCGGCGTGATGCGGGTGATCAACATGGCGCATGGCGAATTCATCATGATGGGTGCCTATACCGGCTATGTCGTGCAGACCGTGATCCCGAGTTACACCACATCGCTGGTCATTGCCCTGCCGCTGGCCTTTGCCGTGACCTTTGCCGCCGGCGTGGCGATGGAGCGGCTGGTGATCCGGCATCTCTACACCCGGCCCCTGGAAACCCTGCTCGCGACTTTCGGCATTTCCATTGCGCTGCAGCAACTGGCGAAAAACATCTTCGGCACACAGGCCCGCCCGCTGACCGCGCCCGACTGGCTGGCAGGCGCGATTCAGGTCAATGACGTGGTGTCAGTCGCCTCGATCCGGGTTGCGATCTTCGTCATGGCCATCGGCTTCCTGCTGATGCTGCTCTACATCCTGAACCGCACGCGGCTGGGGCTGGAAGTCCGCGCTGTCACGCAGAACCCTGGTATGGCGGCCAGCATGGGAATCAATCCCGACCGGATCAATATGCTGACCTTCGGGCTAGGGTCCGGCATCGCGGGCGTTGCTGGCGTGTCCATCGGGCTGGTGGCGCAGGTCACATCCGAAATGGGCGCGAATTACATCGTGCAGAGCTTCATGACCGTGGTTGTGGGCGGTGTCGGCTCGGTTTTCGGCACGCTTGCGGGCGCAACGCTGATCGGCTTCCTGCAAAAGGGCATCGAGTGGTTCAACCCGGCCAATACGCTGGCCGCGCAGACCTTCATGGTGCTGTTCATCATCCTGTTCATCCAGTTCCGGCCCAAGGGCATTG
>SKRP01000044.1 GCA_007118445.1 Natronohydrobacter sp. | reverse complement strand
GTTTCGGCGCGGATGAAGCCGCGCTCGAAATCGCCGTGAATGACGCCCGCGGCCTGCGGTGCAAGCGTGCCAACCGGGACTGTCCAGGCGCGCGCCTCTTTCGGGCCGACAGTGAAATAGGTCTGCAGGCCCAGAAGCTGGTAGCCCGCACGAATCAGGCGATCCAGCCCCGGCTCTTCCAGGCCCATCTCAGACAGGAACATCTCGGCTTCCTCGGCGTCCAGCTGGCTGATTTCTTCCTCGATCTGCGCGGAAATCACCACATGCGCGGCGCCTTGCGCAGCCGCCATCGCGGCGACTTTCTCGGACAGCGCATTGCCTGTCCCGGCCGAGGCTTCTTCGACATTGCACACATAGAGCACCGGCTTCGAGGTCAGAAGCTGAAGCATCCGCCAGCTTTTGCGCTCTTCGGCCGAGACCTCGACCGTGCGCGCGGGGCGGCCATCTTCGAGCGCTGCCAGCGCCCGGCGCAACAGCACATCTTGTTCCACCGCTTCCTTGTCACCCCCGCGCAGCTTGCGCGAGAGATTCGCCAGACGCCGCTCGATCGAATCCATATCGGCAATCATCAGCTCGGTTTCGATGGTTTCGGCATCTGCCACCGGGTCGATCTTGCCTTCGACATGGGTCACATCGTCATCTTCAAAACAGCGCAGCACATGGGCGATGGCGTCAACCTCGCGGATATTGGCCAGAAACTGGTTGCCCAGCCCCTCGCCCTTGGACGCACCGCGCACCAGACCGGCGATATCAACGAAAGTCATGCGGGTGGGAATCACCTCGCGCGATTTGGCGATTTCGGCCAGTCGCGGCAGGCGCGCATCGGGCACAGCCACATCGCCCACATTCGGCTCGATGGTGCAGAACGGGAAATTCGCGGCCTGCGCGGCAGCGGTCCTGGTCAGCGCGTTGAACAGGGTCGATTTGCCGACATTCGGCAGACCCACGATTCCCATCTTGAAGCCCATGACTATTCCCTTTCGCGCGACACCTGCTGCGCCGCGCTTTTACGGGCAGGCAGGGGGCAAGACAAGGCAACAGCAGTTGATTCCCCGCGCGATTTGGCCCAAACCCGAAACGCAGGACAGGGACCGGGAACACATGACCAGAATCGACCAGACATTCGCCAAGCTGCAATCCGAAGGCCGCAAGGCCTTCGTGTCCTATATCATGGGAGGCGACCCGGATCTGGAGACTTCGCTTGCCGTGATGAAGGGGCTGCCGGGGGCGGGCGTCGATATCATCGAGCTGGGCGTGCCCTTTACCGATCCGATGGCCGATGGTCCGACGATCCAGCTGGCAGGCCAGCGCGCGCTGGAGGGCGGGCAGACGCTCGCCAAGACGCTCGACATGGTGCGCCGCTTTCGCGAGGGCGATGATACGACCCCCATCGTGCTGATGGGCTATTACAATCCGATCTATGCGCGCGGTGTGGACCAGTTCCTGAGTGACGCGAAATCCGCAGGCGTGGACGGGCTGATCGTGGTGGACCTGCCGCCCGAAGAGGATGACGAGCTGTGCATTCCGGCGCAGGCGGCAGGGCTGAATTTCATCCGGCTGGCCACGCCAACCACAGATGCGAAACGCTTGCCCAAAGTGCTGCAGAACACCTCGGGCTTTGTCTATTACGTCTCGATCACCGGGATTACCGGGGCGGCGGCGGCACAGGCCGCCGATGTCGGGCCAGAGGTCGCGCGAATCAAGGCGGCCACGGATCTGCCGGTGATCGTGGGTTTCGGGATTTCAACGCCCGACACAGCAGAGGCCATCGCGAAAGTCGCAGATGGCTGCGTCGTGGGGTCAGCCATTGTCAAGGAAATCGCGTCGGGCAAGCCTGTATCCGGGATTCTCGACTATGTGCGCAGCCTGGCAGACGGGGCACATCGCGGCTGACGGGCCATGGCGTCAGCGGCCTGAGCAGCGCGGCCCGGACGAAAAGCCTGCGCGGATCCGATCATGTCACCAGCCTGCGAGCTGCATCATCCCGCCTGCTTCGCCAAGCGTCACAACCCACCAGAGCTTGCCATTGGGATCCTGATGCCAGGCGACGCCGATTTCATTGGCGCGCCGATCCAGAATCACCGGGCGCGTCTCTGGTTCGACCATCCATGCATTGACTGTCTCGACCTCGGTCTCGAACGTCTCGGAAATCAACTCGCCGATGAATGTCCCGGAATACCCGGCGCGCTCGGCGCGTTGCATCGGGCTGGAGCCATCCGACCCCCAATGCCAGGGACGGCTCTGGAAGGACATGTCCTGCGCATGGGTCGCCGCAGCGCTGGCAAGCGCGGCATTGGGCCGTAACGGACCCAGACCGTTCTGCGCGCGCATGGTATTGATTCCGTCCTGCATCCGCTGCCGCACGCGCGGAGCGTCCTCGGGCGTGATTCGCACCACCACCGGCAAGGGCCGGCCGTCAGCGCCAAGCTGCACCTGCCGCACAGGGGCGGTCGACTCGCAAGCCGACAGGGCCAGCACAGAAACCAATAACAACGCAAGGGACCGGAACATTCAACGCTCTTCCTTAAGGATCCCGCGCTGCTTAGCGGGTCCGGCGAGGCTTTTCAAACACAACTCGCCGTGATCCGGCCCCGGATGGCATGGCCCGTGTCTTTCCTGCACAGCCCGCCTGCGTCCGGCCGGGCGCAGGCGTATGGGAACGGCGCATGGGGATACTGCACAGCCCCGCGCAGCAGATTTGCAGCACTGCCCCCAAAAGTGTTGCGAATTTGACGACGCCGCCGGAAAGAGCCACGGCCCGAGTGAACTATGCATTGCAACTAATCTGTGAACATGGTTCAGACGGGGCACGACATTTCGTCTTGGGAGCCGGGGCAAAAATGGATCGCGCCGGCGCGTTCTGGAGGTTACTATGAAGAAAATCGCACTCGCTGCTGCTCTGTCGATGGCTGCCACCTCGGCTTTCGCAGGCGCTCATGGCAAGATGAGCAAATACTCGGAGCCGGTCATCGAAGCTCCGGTTATCGTGGAAGAAACTCAGGCTTCCTCGGGTGGCATCATCGTTCCGATCATGCTGCTGCTGATCGTTGCTGCTGCTGTTGCCGCGCGATAAACCGCAACACTGCACACCGAATTCGGAAAAAGGTGACAGGATATCCTGTCACCTTTTTTCGTTATTTCATGGTCCTGCGCAGGGGCGAGTCACGCCCCTGTCCAACCAAGCAGATTGGCCTCGATGATCGCCCCCAGCGCGGCGATATGCGCATCATCATCGTTCAGGCAGGGGATATAGGTGAATTGCTCGCCGCCTGCTTCTTCGAAGCTCTCGCGAATCTCTTCGTTGATCTCTTCCAGTGTCTCGATGCAATCGGCTGAAAACGCAGGCGCGACGACGGCCAGACGCTTGACCCCTTGCCGTGCCAGATCTGCAACATGGTCGACTGTATAGGGCCGCAGCCATTCCTCGCGCCCGAAAACGGACTGGAAGGTCGTCTGCACCTGCGCTTCCTCCCAGCCCAGCTCCTCGCGCAGCAGGCGCGTGGTTTTCTGGCACTGACAATGATAGGGATCGCCTTCCAGAAGATAGCGCTTGGGCATCCCGTGATAGGACGTCACCAGCACTTCCGGCTTTTCGTCGAGCGCGTCATAGCCCCGCCGCACCGAATCGGCCAGGGCGCGGATATAGGCGGGATGGTCGAAATAGGGGGCGACCGTGCGCGCGGCGGGTTGCCATTTCTGGTCCATCAACGCGCGGAAAAACTGGTCGCAGGCCGTCGCAGAGGTCGCACCCGCATAATGCGGATAGAGCGGGAAGAAGAGGATCTTCTCGCATCCTGCGGCGACCATTTCATCGACCTTGGATTTCGTCGAGGGATTGCCGTAGCGCATACAGAAATCGACCATCACGTCACCGCCCAGGCGCGCGGCCATGGCTTCGGCCAGTTTTGCGGTCTGGTCCTTGGTGATCGTCATCAGCGGACTTTCGCCCTTGTCGTGATTCCAGATCGATTTGTAATTCGCCCCCGAGGTGAAGGGCCGCTTGGTCAGGATGATCAGCTGCAACAGCGGCTGCCATTTCCACGCCGGATAGTCGATCACGCGCTTGTCCGAGAGAAACTCGTTCAGATAGCGCCGCATCGACCAGTAATCGTAATTGTCGGGCGTGCCCAGATTGGCCAGCAACACACCGATCTTCGCCTGCGGCACCGGCGGATGATCGGGATTGGCATGTTCCAGACGCCCTTCTCCGGGCTGGTGCATATGGACAGGGCAGCGCCTGGCTTGCGTCTCTGGCTGTGCCTCAAGCATGGCTGTATCCTTCATGGCTCTGACCTCGGCGCTGAAACGGGTTCAGGCGTCATGTAACGGGTTTCAGCGCGGATTCAATCTCTGGGCGGGATTTTGGGCGATTCCGGCAAGGCTGTCTCGGATGTGCCCAGCGCATCCGCGAGCCGGGCCTTGGCAGAACCGGGGCGCAGCGGGCGGGGCTGGCTGTCAGCCGGTGCCCAGCCTGTCAGAAAGACCAGATCGAATGTGGCGCGCAATAATCCCGCCGGATCGGCGAAATGCGCGGCATAGATCTCGGCAGTGCGGTCGAACAGGCGGCGCGGCGCGAAACTGCGACGTCGTGCCGCAAGGGCATTCTGCTCGCCCATGGCGCGCAGATCGCTGAACAGCGTGCGCAAGGCGCGATACTGCACCTGCTGCGAGGTGACATCGGCCACCGGCAGCGCGAATCCGGCCCGTTGCAACAGCGCGCCCAGATCGCGCAGCTCCGCCATCGGAGCCACGCGCGGGCTGAGCCCGCCGGTCAGTTCGACCTCGGCCTGCGCGAGTGCTGCGCGCAATTCGGCCAGCGTCTGCCCGCCGGGTGCCACGGCCAGAAACAGCCCGTCAGGGCGCAGCGCATGGCGGGCCTGCACCAATTGGCCCACCGGATCGGCGGCCCAGTGCAGGCTCATGGCATGGATCACCAGATCATGCGCGCCGCGCTCCAGCGCCAGAACCGGATCATCCGCGACCACACGCGCGCCGGGCAGGAAATCGGACCAGACCTGCGGCAATCCGCAGATCACGGCAGGCTGCGTAAAGCTTCTGTTAACCTCGCTCAGTCTTAACTGGAGTTCCTCGCGCGCGAGATCGTGCAGGAACAGGTCGCCGCCCGCCCGTGCGCGGTTGCGGGCAAGGGCTGTGCGATCGGCGATATCCGGGGGTGTCTGGGTCATGGTGGGAGAGTATGTAGAAGGGTCGGCGCGGAAATGCAAAAGCTGAAACAGCACCTGATCACGGGCGCGCGCAGAGGGGCGCAGGGCGCATTGCGCGCGGTCTATCCGCCGCAATGCATCTGCTGTGACACGCTGGTCGAGGATCACGGGGCCATCTGCCCGGCCTGCTGGCCGAAAGTCCCCTTCATCTTCGGCCTGTGCTGCGACAGTTGCGGCCTGCCGCTGCCTGGTCAGGATGATGGCACGCCCGTTCAATGCGATGAATGCCTGACCCTTGCACGCCCTTGGGAACAGGGGCGCGCGGTCATGCTTTATGGCGACAAATCCCGCCAGATCCTTCTGGGACTTAAATATTATGACCGGCTGGACCATGCTGGACCAGCAGGCAAATGGCTGGCCCGCCATGCAAAACCGCTGATCCGGCCGGATATGCTGGTCGCCCCGATCCCGCTGCACTGGCTGCGCTTCGTCAAGCGCCGCTACAATCAGGCCGCCCTGCTCAGCACAGCGCTGGCCCGCGAATTGCAGCTGGAACATTGTCCTGACCTGCTGATCCGCACCCGCAACACCGGCAATCAGGACGGGCGCGGGCGCATGGGGCGTTTTGCCAATGTCGCGGATGCCTTCGCGGCCCACCCACGACAGGGCGCGCGCATCAGGGGGCGGGATATCCTGCTCGTCGATGACGTGATGACCGCAGGGGCGACCTTTGCTGCAGCCACCGAAACCTGCCTGGCGCATGGGGCGGCCTCGGTGCGGGTTATTGCGCTGGCACGCGTTGCAAGGCGGGAATGATCGACTATAGTGCAGCGCAAACCGGCTATTTGCGAGGCACTGGCATGCAACCAGTTGAAATCTATACATCGCCGCTTTGCGGTTACTGCCATGCTGCCAAGCGTCTGCTGGGCACCAAGGGCATCAGCTATACCGAAATCGACATTTCGCGCGACCCGGACCAGCGCAGCGTCATGGTCAGCCGCGCAGGCGGGGCGCGCACAGTGCCGCAGATCTTCGTCGGCGACACACATGTCGGCGGCTGTGATGAGTTACACGCGCTGGACCGTCGCGGCCAGCTTGATGCTTTGCTGAAAGGCTAGAGGCATGGAATTCACAGCCGCCCTGATCCAGATGTCCTCGAGCGATGATCCGGCTGCCAATCTGGAACAGGCGCGAACCCTTGTGCGTGACGCGGCGGGCAAGGGGGCGCAGATCGCCCTCACGCCGGAAGTGACGAATTGCATCTCGTTCAGCAAGGCCCATCAGGAGCGCGTGCTCTGCCATCAGGACGAAGACCCGACCCTCGCCGGATTGCGCGAAACCGCGCGCGAGACCGGGATGTGGGTGCTGATCGGCTCGCTTGCGCTCAAGACCGATGACCCGAAGGGCCGGTTCGCGAATCGCTCTTTCCTGATCGACCCGGAGGGCGCGATCCATAGCCAGTATGACAAGATCCACATGTTCGATGTGCAGGTTTCGGAAACCGAAACCTACCGCGAATCAGCAGGCTTCCGGCCCGGTTCTCAGGCAGTGGTGGCGCAGACCCCGCTTGCGAATTTCGGCCTGACCGTCTGCTATGATCTGCGCTTCCCGCATCTCTTTCGCGCGCTGGCCAAGGCCGGGGCCGAGGTGCTGACCCTGCCTGCCGCTTTCAGCCCTGTAACCGGGATCGCGCATTGGGAAACGCTGGTGCGCGCGCGCGCCATCGAGACCGGCTGTTTCATCCTTGCCCCCGCGCAGACCGGACGCCACGCAGCCAGCGAAGGCCGCCCGCGCACGACGCATGGCCATGCGCTTGCAGTCGCGCCCTGGGGCGAGGTGCTGCTCGATATGGGCAAGGCCCCCGGCGTGGGGCTGGTCACGATCGATCTGGCCCGCGTGGTCGAGGCGCGTGACCGTGTCCCGGCGCTGTTTCATGATCGTGATTTCACGATCCTTCACGCGGCAGAGGCAGGGTGATGTCGCGCGCGCGCAGCGATCTGGCCAATGCGCTGTTCAGCGAATTGCTGATGGCCGATCAGCTGGCGCGCAACCGGCTCTCGAAGGTGCTGCCCAGGGGCATGGAATTGTCGCATTTCGGGGTGCTTAATCTGCTGGTCCGGCAACAGGAGGAACTCAGCCCTGCTGATCTGGCCCGCGCCTTTCATGTCACGCGCGGCGCGATGACCAACACGCTCGCCAAGCTGGAATGGGCCGGATATGTCCATATTCGCCCTGACTGGGACGATGCGCGGCGCAAGATGGTCGCGATCAGCCCGGCCGGGCGGGCAGCGCGCGATGCGGCGCTGGCCGCGATCACGCCGCTGATCGACGATGCTGTGCAGAGCCTTGGCGAAGAACGGCTGCGACAGACGATCCCTGTGCTGCGCGCGCTGCGGCAGCGCCTTGTCGAGGATGACGGGCTTTGACATACAGGACCATGCCTGCGGACCTGCCAGACACCTGCGGATATGGCATGGCTGACCGCCAGCGAACGCAAGGATAACAGCTCATGCAGGACGAGATCAGCGAGGCATTGCTGGGCGTCGCGCGCAAGGATCGCGCGGCGCTACGGCAGCTCTACGCGCTGGCGGCTCCGAAACTCACCGGTCTTCTGATGCGTATGCTGAAAGAGAAAACCGAAGTCGAGGATGCCCTGCAGGATGTGTTCATCCGCGTCTGGGACCGGGCCCCCGCATTTGACCCAGCGAAAGGGACGGGTTTGAACTGGCTTTGCGCTGTGGCGCGTAATCACGCCCTCGATCGCATGCGCAGCCAGCGTAGCCGCCGACAGGCGCAATCCGTGCCGGTCGAGGATGCGCTGAATCTTGCAGCACCAGGGCAGGGTCCGGAAGCACAGCTGATGCTGCGCACCGAGATGGAACAGGTGCTACGCTGCTTTGGCGAATTGCCGACCGACCGCGCCGAGGCCGTGAAAGGGGCCTATCTGATGGGGCTGAGCTATCAGGATCTGGCCGAACGCCATGAGGTGCCGCTGAACACGATGCGCACCTGGCTGCGCCGTGCACTGATTGCGCTGAAGGAGTGTCTGGACCGATGAGCGACGACAGATCCCTTCCCCCCGAGGCGCAGGATCCCGATGACCTGCTGGCCGCCGAATATGTTGTGGGCCTGCTCGATGGTGCCGCGTGGCGCGCGGCGCGTGACCGGGCGCTGGTCGATGCGGCTTTCGCAATGCGCGTGCAGGCATGGGAGGCGCGTCTGTCGCCGCTGAATGCGGAATACCCGGAAGCCACCCCGCCGGATCTGCTGGGCAGGATTGAAGCGCGGCTCTTTGCGCAACGCAAGACCCGCTTCGGTTGGGGCTGGGGGTTTGCGCTGGGCTCGGTGCTGGCTGTGGCGATGCTGCTGGCCTTTGCAGTGCTGACCCCGCAAGCCCCGCGCGTGCCCGGTCTGCAGGCGGAACTGGTCGATGAAAGTGGCGCGCTGGTTCTGCAGATCAGCTATGACCGTAGTGCCGCGCGGCTGAGTGTCGCCACAACCGGACCCGCGCCGGGTACAGATCAGGATTATGAGCTTTGGGTGATCGATGACAGCGGCGTGCCGCGCTCGCTGGGCCTGCTGGTCGGTGACGCGACCGAGATCATAGCCGATCTGGAACCGGGCCAGACCTTGGCGGTCAGTCTGGAACCGGCAGGCGGCTCGCCCGAGCCTGTGCCAACCGGGCCAGTTCTGGCAGCGGCAGCGCTCACAGAAGCGTGACGCGGCCAGGCTGAAACTTGGCCTTGCCGGCTTGCGTAAGCGTGACATGCACCCGCCATTGCAGTTGGTGCCATGTTCACGCAACGGGAGAAAACGCATGAAATTCAAACTGATTCTCGCCACTGGCTTGCTGGCAGCTTCGCTCGCGCAGGCCGCGATGACCGATAATCCCGAAGTCGGTGGTGCCCCGATGTTCGCCGAGCGCAATATCGTCGAGAATGCGGTCAATTCTGCTGATCACACCACGCTTGTCGCAGCGGTGCAGGCCGCCGATCTGGTCGAGGCGCTGCAGGGCGCAGGGCCGTTCACGGTCTTCGCGCCCGTCAATGCGGCCTTTGACGCTCTGCCCGCAGGCACGGTCGACACGCTTCTGATGCCGGAAAACAAGGAAATGCTGCAGCGCGTGCTGACCTCGCATGTGGTCGCGGGCAATCTGTCGGGGGCCGAGCTGATGCGCCGCGCGCGGGCCAGCCGCGACGGGTTCGTGCATCTGGAAACCCTGTCCGGGGCACCGCTGAGCGCGCAGGTCCGTGGCCGCAGCCTGTGGATCTACGATCAGTCCGGCAATGCGGGCCGCGTCACCATTACGGATGTGCGCCAGTCAAACGGCGTGATCCATGTGGTGGATCAGGTGCTTCTGCCGCGCTGAGGCTCAGCCCTTGCGCAGCCTGGAGGCTGATTCGTGGATCGCCTTGTATTGACCCCCGGGGCGATACAGCCAGAGATAGCTTGGCAGAACAGTCTCCATCGGGGTTGGCGTGATCCCCAGATCCGCCAGCCCCTTGGCCCCATCGCGGACTACATTGTCACACGCCAGATTGCGGACCTGATCGCGGGTCAGCAGCGAATTGGTGAACAGCCCCAGCGTGACCGCCTGCGCCAGATCAAGCATCCCGGCCTGCAGTCTTGCCACTGGCATGGGCAGGTTCAGCAGCACACGATTGCGCCGGATTTCACCCAGCATCCGCTGCATCAGATCGCGGAAGCTTGCGACTTCCGGCCCGCCCAGTTCATAGATCCCCGGTTCGGCCCCTTCGAGCATGGCCTTGGCAGCTGCCGCAGCGACATCATCGACATAGACCGGCTGGAACCTGGTCTCGGCCCCCACCACAGGCAGGAAGGGCGTGAACCGCGCCATCCCGGCGAAACGGTTGAAGAACTGGTCCTCGGTCCCGAAAATCAGCGAGGGGCGCAGGATCACGGCATTGGGGAAATGCTGGGTGACAAGCGCCTCGCCCGCGGCCTTGCTGCGCTGATAGGCGCTATCCGATTCGGCATCCGCCCCGATGGCAGAGACATGCACCAGCGTTTTCGTGCCCTGCTCTGCAGCGATCCGCGCGACTCGGCCTGCCCCTTCGGCCTGAACATCATCGAATTTGTTCGGGCCTTTCTCGAACAGGATGCCGACGCAATTCACCACCGCATCCGCCCCCGCGATCACCGCCCGCACCGAGGCATCATCGCGGATATTGCAGAAGACAGGCTCGACCTGTCCCACCACACCATAGGGTTTGACATGCAGTGCCTGATTGGGACGGCGCACAGCCACCCGCACCCGCCAGCCCGCCTGCGCCATGCGCCGTGCGATGTAGCGTCCGACGAATCCCGAACCGCCAATGATGGTGACAAGCTGCGACATCTGCGTTCTCCGCGTTTTCAGGTCGGGGACTGAATACCGCTCGCGGCCCTTCTCGACAAGGCAGAACAGGATTTTCTGCAAGTTTGCATTTTCGCCCGTTGACAGTCCCGGACCTGCGCCGTAGAGACCGCCCTACGCAACCTGCCCAGGTGGCGGAACTGGTAGACGCGCTAGCTTCAGGTGCTAGTGCCCGTACGGGCGTGGAGGTTCGAGTCCTCTCCTGGGCACCATATGTCAGTCTGGTGACTGTGATATGTGGAAATCAACCGGGCAGGTTGCGTGTTCCGATTTCAGATAGGATCTGATGCAGGCCTAGGGTCTGACCGATATGCTGCCGACATGCAGGCCGGGCATATTATGCCGGGATATTGGTGGCCCCTGAGGGACTCGAACCCTCACGCCCATACGAGCCTCAGATTTTAAGTCTGGTCTGTCTACCAGTTCCAGCAAGGGGCCAGAGCCTGTCCTCTATCGGCAACCACCACAACACTCAAGCGCCTATCGCAGCCCCTGCAGGATCACCACCACCGCGCCTCACCTGCGATCCGAAGCTGGTCACACAGGCGCTGACGGGCTAAAGGCAGATGGATCGGGCAAAGCAGTCAGGAACGGGACAGCGCGCATGACACCAACCGATATTCCGCTGGCGGCATTGCGAACACATCTTGACCGCCTGGCGCAGGAAGCCCTTGTCCTGTGGGATCTTCCGGCGCAGGCCCATGCGCGACTGATCAATGTATCAGAGAATTTCACCTATCTGGTCGAGGCCGGGGGCGGGTTCAGGGCCGTGCTTCGGGTGCATCGCGAGGATTACCATTCCCGCCGCGCCATTTCATCCGAACTCGCCTGGATGGACGCGCTGGGCCGCGACAATGTGATCGAGCTCGCCACCCCCTATCCGGGGCGCGACGGGCGCGTCCTTCAATCTGCGACCAGCGCAGCGCTGCCGACCCCGCGCCATCTGGTGCTGTTTCAGTTCGTCGCAGGCACGCAGCCCAGCGAAACCGAGGATCTGACCGCCGCCTTCCGGCAGCTTGGTTTGATGGCCGCGCGGATGCATCTGCACGCGATGCAGTGGCAGTTGCCGGAAGGGTTCGAGCGACCCGTCTGGGATGAGCACGCGGTTTTCGGCCCAAAGGCGATCTGGGGCGACTGGCGCAATGCCCCCGGTGTAGATCATGCCACGCGCGCCTTGCTCGAACAGGTGGAACAGACCCTGCGCGCACGTCTTGCCGCCTATGGCAAGCGACCGTCGCGTTTCGGTCTGATCCATGCGGATATGCGGCTGGCCAATCTGCTGGTCGATGGCACCGACACCCGGCTGATCGATTTCGATGATTGCGGCTTTGGCTGGTTCATGTACGACTTCGCTGCCGCGATCAGCTTCATCGAGACTGACCCGGCCATTCCCGCCCTGAAAACGGCCTGGCTGTCCGGCTATCGCAGCATCCGCGACCTGCCCGAGCCTGACGCAGATGAGATCGACACATTCATCATGCTGCGCCGCATGGCGCTTCTGGCCTGGATCGGCAGCCATATCGAGGCCCCCGAACCGCAGGCCATGGCCCCGCATTTCGCCGCCGGGACCGCGCAACTGGCCCGTGACTGGCTTGCAAGACAACCCGCGCCTGACGCAAGAGCGACCGCGCGCTGACAGCCCCTGCGCGAGGCTACTGCCGCTCAGCGCCAGTCCGGCCCTTCGGGCAGACGCCGCACGACCTGTTCCAGACAGTCCCGCTCCAGCAGGATCAGCATTCCCGGCCCGTCGAATTCCAGCCTGACCCGCGCCTGGGCCGCATGATTGGATGTGCCGATCATCTGTGCCGGAGCGAATTGCAGCCCCGAAATCGGCCAGTGCAACCCGGTCGAGCGCCCGGTCACGGCGGCCATCGGGAACAGCGACACCCGTGCGCCAACGGGCAGATCAAGCGCGATCTGCGGCGGGGCCAGAAAACAGATATCGTCGGCACAAAGCAGCACCACCCGCGCGCGCCGATACCGCGCCAGCGAGGTCATCGCTGCCAGCGTATGATCGAGCCGCGCCCCGTCAAACCCCAGCCCGATGACAAAAGGCGCGGAAATGCGGCTCAGGCATTTGTCGAAATCGGTGCTGTCCTGATCCGGGACATGGATCACCCGCTGCCCCAGCCGGTCGCGCAATTCGGAATCAAGCGAATCCAGATCACCGATGACATGATCCGGCACCCGGCCTATCCTGCAAAGCGCATTCGCACCGCCATCTGCGGCAACCAGCCCGGGCGCAAGCGCAAGGGCCCGATCGAGATCGGACGCCGATAGCGGGCCACCCCCCACAAGGGTCACGCCAGCGGCAGAGTCGACAGGAGTTTCCATTGCAGTAAACTTTTAATTCAGGCGAATCGCCATAGGCTGAGTCATATTCTGATCACCAAAATACCCAAATCTGAACATGCAATCGCTCATCTGCTTTGTAATGGTCGCAAGCTGTAGGTAAGGAAAGCGAGCACACCATGGTTGGTCCCAACAAGATACTGACAGTATCCTACGGAACGTTTTCGTGCACGCTGGAAGGGTTTGACGAACCTTTCGGCACCATGAAGGCGATTGCCGAGTATTTCCGCGATCTCGCATCAGAAGACCGGTATTTCGGTGCCGAACCTCCGACACCGGATGCGGAAATGCTGCACCGGATCGCCGAGCGCGAGATCCAGCGCAGGGTAGAGGCCCGCGTTCAGGATAATGGCATTCTGTTGCGACCGCAGGACGAATCGGCGCCGGCAGCGGCTCCGCAACCGATGGCCGCAGCTCCGATGGCGGTTGCGCCCCCGGCTGTCGCAGAAATGGCCAGCAGCGCCACTGCGCCCAAAGCCGAAGACAGCGACGAAACGCCGTCCCTGACGGAACCCGATGCTACGGTCAGTGCCGCCGAGGAATTGGTGTCGCAGATCGAGGAGGTGCCGCAACACATCTCCGATGCAGCGCCATTGACCGCACGGACCAAAGCGCAGGAAACGATGGCTGAGGCTGAGGCTGAGGCTGAGGCTGAGGCTGAGGCTGAGGCTGAGGCTGAGGCTGAGGCTGAGGCTGAGGCTGAGGCTGAGGCTGAGGCTGAGGCTGAGGCTGAGGCTGAGGCTG
>SKRP01000324.1 GCA_007118445.1 Natronohydrobacter sp. | reverse complement strand
CGCGCCGCGACCGCAATATCGGGCCGCTCGGCATTCGCCTGAACTACGAGTTGAGCGCTGCGCGTTCGGCGATTTCGCGCACCACGCGCAATGTGGCCGATTTCGAGGCCCCCTATAGCGAAGCATTCCAGGACGCGCACCGGCTCTGGGGTGATGTCGAATTGTGGCGGATCATCAAGCGCGAGGGCCGCCCCCTGACCCTGTCCTATTATGTCGCCGCGCTGGATCGCGAGTTTGATGATGACGGCAACATCGTCAAGCGGCCCGAGAACCGGCAGATCTATGTCAACCTGTTCGGTCGCACGCTGGCACTCAGCCTTGCAATCACCGCGATGACCTTTCTTCTGGGCTTCCCGATTGCCTATTACCTGTCAATTCTGCCGATGCGCTATGCCAATCTGTTGATGATCGCCGTGCTGCTGCCCTTCTGGACCTCGCTGCTGGTGCGGACCTCGGCCTGGATCGTGCTGTTGCAACAACAGGGTGTGATCAACAATGCCCTGGTCGGGATTGGGATCATTGGCGATGATGGCAGGTTCAGTCTGATCTACAACCAGACCGGCACCATAATCGCGATGACGCATATCCTGCTGCCCTTCATGGTGTTGCCGCTCTATTCGGTCATGCGAACCATTCCGCCCAGTTACATGCGCGCGGCCAAGTCGCTCGGTGCGACACCCTCGACGGCCTTCCGCCGTGTCTATTTCCCACAGACCCTGCCGGGGATCGGGGCCGGAGGGGTGCTCGTCTTCATCATCTCGATCGGCTATTACATTACACCGGCACTGGTCGGTGGCCAGTCGGGGCGGATGATTTCGAACGAGATCGCGCGCCATATCCAGCAATCGCTGAACTGGGGTCTGGCCGCCGCGCTGGGGTCGATGCTGCTGGTCGGTGTGCTGGTGCTTTACTGGCTCTATAACCGGCTTGTCGGCGCAGACAGCCTGAAACTCGGGTAAGGAGAAACAACCATGTCCATGCCCGCCTATTACACCACCAAGGACAAGATCTGGCATTACACCTTCCGGGTGATCTGCTTCACGATCTTCTTCTTCCTGCTGGCGCCGATCCTGATCATGATCCCGCTCAGCTTCAACGCGCAGCCTTTCTTCACCTTCACGCGTGAAATGCTGACGCTGAACCCCGAAGGCTATTCTCTGCGCTGGTATCGGGACTTCCTCGACTCCGACAGCTGGATGCGCTCGATCCGCAACTCTTTCAGCATCGGCATTGCTGCGACGATCGTGTCCACGACATTGGGCACTTTGGCGGCACTTGGCCTGTCGCGCTCGGAAATGCCCGCCAAGGGGCTGATCATGGGCATTCTGATCTCGCCGATGATCGTGCCGCTGATCATTTCGGCCGCGGGCATGTTCTTCTTCTTCTCCTCGATCAACATCGCGCAGACCTATCTTGGCGTGGTGCTGGCCCATGCAGCGCTTGGCACGCCGTTCGTGGTGATCACTGTGACAGCGACGCTGGTGGGCTTTGACCAGTCACTGATCCGCGCGGCGGCCAATCTGGGGGCCTCGCCCACGCGGACGTTCTTCAAAATCACGATGCCGCTGATCCTGCCGGGGGTGATTTCGGGCGCGCTCTTTGCCTTCATCACATCCTTTGACGAAATCGTTGTGGTTCTGTTCGTGGCGGGCGTCGAGCAACGCACCATCCCGCGCGAAATGTGGTCCGGCATCCGCGAGGATATCAGCCCGACCATTCTGGCGGTGGCGACGATTCTGGTGCTGATCTCGGTCGCGCTGCTGACTGTGGTCGAGTTGCTGCGCCGTCGGGGCGAGCGGCTGCGGGGCTTGTCACCGCAATAAGACCGAAGGCAAGCGCGGCCTGATCCGCGCTTGCTGTCCTGCCGGATATGCGGTTCTCTGGCAGGGCCATGTTCAAGCGGGAACCGCATGTTTGACCCATTGCCACAGCATCAGGCGCGCTGGTTCGATTTCCGGATGCGCTGGAAGCGTCGCCGCCTGCGCGCGCGCGCTATCGCCAAGGCGCATGAATTGCAGCTGCTGCAGCGTGGGACGCGCAGGCGTGGTGATATCCTGCTGTTCTGCACCATCCGCAATGAAATCGAGCGGATCGACTGGTTCCTGCAGCATTACCGCGCGCTCGGCGTGCAGCATTTCTATTTCATCGACAATGGCAGCACGGATGGCACCCGCGCGCGGCTCTGCGATGCGCCCGACACGACTGTTTACAGCACCAAAGCCAGCTACCGCGCATCGCGTTTCGGGATGGACTGGATCAATTACCTGATGCTGCGCCATGCGCATGGGGCCTGGTGTGTGGTGGTCGATGCGGATGAGCTGCTGATCTATCCGCATTGGCAGACCCGGCCCTTGCCCGCACTGACACGCTGGCTGGAGGCCGAGAACCTGCCGGTCATGCCCGCGATGATGCTGGAGCTTTACCCGCAAGGGCCGCTTGATGAGGCCCCCTGCATTCCCGGCGCGGATCCGACCGAGATTCTGCAGTATTTCGATGCAGGCAATTACACGATCACGCATAAGCCGCTGCTGGATTGTCTGCTGATTCAGGGCGGTCCGCGCGCGCGGCATTTCTTTGGCGAAAGCCCCAACCGCGCGCCGACCCTGACCAAGCTGCCGCTGATCCGCTGGAGCTTTCACAACACATGGGTCAATTCGACCCATTCGATCCTGCCCCGCGCGCTGAACCGCGTCTTTGCCACCGATGGCGGTGAGCGGATTTCAGGCGCGCTGTTGCATACCAAGTTTCTGGCGACCGTGGTCGAGAAATCCCGCATCGAAAAAGCCCGCGGCGAGCATTTCGGCAATGCGCCGGTCTTTGCCGATTATTACGACCATGTGGCGCGCGCGCCGGATCTGTCCTGCGCCACGTCCACCCGGTTCGAGGGCTGGCAACAGCTCGAAGATCTGGGCCTGATCTCGCGCGGGGGCTGGGCCTGAGTCCGAAAGGTCACGCTGGATATTTCCCATAACACAACAATAACCTTTTGAAGGTAAAGATTGTTGCAATCCGCAGCAGGCTCAAGCAATGCTATGTCCGAGGTAAATCCGGCTGTAGCGCGGCATGTCGCGGGGGATGATCGGCCCGCGGGCAAGGGGCGGATCGGACGCAGGCGCGAAGCAGATGCAGGCAAATTCATGGGTGTGTACCGCCAACTCAGATTACGCGCCGAGCGTCAGGCCAAGCTCTTGCGCTGTTTGCGCAAAAGCGCGTCCCTGCGCACGATACGCAATCGCACGGATCTGATCCGCCCGCGCGATTGTCTGGTATTTGCGACGCTGCGCAATGAACTGATACGGCTGCCCTATTTCCTCGACTATTACCGCGCGCAGGGTGTGCGGCATTTCCTGATCGTCGATAATGGCTCGACCGACGGGTCTGCGGAATATCTTGAAGCGCAGCGCGATGTGTCACTCTGGGCCAGCTCTGCCAGTTACAAATCGGCGGGCTACGGGATGGACTGGCTCAATCATCTGCTCTGGCTTTATGGGGCCGGGCATTGGGTGCTGGTGGTCGATGTCGATGAGTTCTTCGTCTATCCGTTCTGCGACACGCGCCCCTTGCAGGCGCTGACCGACTGGCTGGACGCGCAGGGGCGGCGGTCCTTCGGGGCGATGCTCTTGGACATGTATCCCAAGGGCGCGGTCACAGCGCAGCCCTATGCGTCCGGGCAGAACCCGTTCGAGATCGCGCGCTGGTTCGATGCCGGAAATTACACGCTGCAGCGCAATGCGAAATATCACAATCTCTGGATTCAGGGCGGGGTGCGGCAGCGCGTGGTGATGGCGCATGACCCTGGCCGCGCGCCTGCGCTCAACAAGATCCCGCTGGTTCTGTGGAACCGCAAATACGCCTATAAAAGCTCGACCCATATGATCCTGCCGCGCGGGCTGAACCGGGTCTATGACCAGAGCGGGGGGGAACTGGCCTCGGGGGTGCTCTTGCACGCGAAATTCCTCGATACGATTGTCGCCAAGGCGCAGGAAGAGATCCAGCGCGGGGAACATTACGCAGGCAGCCGCGAATACCGCGCCTATGAGGACACGCTCGCGCGCAATCAGGATCTGTGGTGTGAATGGTCGACCGAATATATCAACTGGCGTCAGCTGGAAATTCTGGGTCTGATGTCGAAAGGAGACTGGGCATGAGCGCGCCGACCGCGCCCCTTGGCGTCGTCATCCTGTGCCACACGGCACTGCGCCGGGCCGCACAGGTGGCGCGTTTCTGGCTGGCGGCGGATTGTCCGGTGGTGCTGCATGTGGACCGGGCGGTCAAGCCGACCGAATTGCAGGCGTTGCAGGATGATCTGGGTGCGCATCCGCTGTTGCGCTACAGCCCGCGCTTTCGCTGCGACTGGGGGTCGTGGCGGCTGGTGCAGGCCACGCAGGAAGCCAGCGCGCTCTTGCTGCGCGATTTCCCCGATGTCGGGCATGTCCTGCTCAGTTCCGGGGCCTGCCTGCCGCTGCGGCCTGCGTCAGAGCTCCTGGATTTTCTTGCAGCGCGCCCGGCGACGGATTTCATCGAATCCGTGTCGATCGATCATGCGGACTGGATCACCGGCGGGCTGTCGGAAGAACGCTTCACGCTCTATTTCCCGTTTGACTGGCGCAGGCAGCGCTGGCTGTTTGACCGTTTCGTCGATCTGCAGCGCAAATGGCGGTTCCGCCGCCGCATCCCGGCCCCGTTGCGCCCGCATATGGGCTCGCAATGGTGGTGCCTGACCCGCGCGACGCTGAATGCCATCCTGACCGATCCCAATCGCGCGCGCTATGAGCGTTATTTCCGCCAGAACTGGATCCCGGATGAAAGCTATTTCCAGACCCTTGCGCGGCAGCACGCGCGCGAGATCGAAAGCCGCGCGCTGACGTTGGTGAAATTCGACCGCAACGGGCGGCCGAACCTGTTCTATGACGACCATCTGCAACTCTTGCGCCGCTCGGATTGTTTTCTTGCGCGGAAAATCTGGCCAGAGGCCGAGCGGCTCTACGCCTTCTTCCTGTCGGACCAGCCTGCGCGGCTGGACCCGGTCACGCCCGACCCGGCCAAGATCGACCGCTATTTTGAGCTTGCCGAGAAACAGCGGATCGAGGGCCGCGCCGGGCTTTATATGCAAAGCCGTTTTCCGGCAGCCGACAGCGCGACCACGAAATCAGCCGCGCCCTATTCGGTCTTTACCGGTTTCGACCATGTGTTTCAGGATTTCGACTATTGGCTGGGGCAGGTCACTGGCGCGCGGGTGCACGGGCATCTTTATGCGCCCGACAAGGTGCAGTTTCATGGCGGCGCGCGGGTCTGGCACGGGGCGATCAGCAATGCCGCGGCGATCCGCGACTATAACCCGCGCATGTTCCTGACCAATCTGCTCTGGGCCACGCGTCCCGAACGGCTGTGCTTCATGTATGGGCCGGGCGATGCGCTTGACGGCAATGTCAACTGGTTCATGGCGACGGATACCAATGCCCGGATTTCGGTCATTCGCGGGGCCTGGATGCTGGCGCTGTTCCAGAGTGACCAGCCCGCCCCGGACAAGATTGCGCAGGCCGGGCAGTTCTTCCGCCAGGAACAGGACTGGATCGCGGCGCTGACCTCGCGCCATGCGCTGGCACAAATCCGCATCTGGTCGCTGGCCGAGGTGATGGCCGATCCTGGCCCGTGCCTGGCCGAGATCACCCGCGATATCGCAGGCGAGGCCGCGTTTGCGGCCCATCGCGCCCCGCCATTGCGCTCCAGTGAGGGCTTGGCCGAGTTTGTCGCGCAGATGCGCGATCAGGGCCTGCCTGCACAAGTGTTGAAAGATTGCCAGTTCTGAGAGGTCAGGAAAGCTCCATGCCGCAGCCGCCCCGTTTCCGCTATTTTGTCGTGCTGGCCGAAATGCGCACAGGCTCGAACCTGCTCGAAGCCTGCCTGAACGCGCTGGACGGGGTGCAATGCGCGGGCGAGGCGTTCAACCCGGTCTTTGTCAGCTACCCGAAAATCGATGCGTTGTTCGGTTTCGACCGCGCCGCGCGCGACGCTGATCCGCATGCATTGCTGGCCGCGTTCGCCGATCAGCCGGGGCTGGCGGGGTTCCGCTATTTCCACGACCATGACCCGCGCGTGCTGGACCGGTTTCTCGATGATCCGGCCTGCGCCAAGATCGTGCTGACGCGCAACCCGCTTGACAGTTTCGTGTCGCTCAGGATCGCGCGGGCGACGCAGCAATGGCGGCTGGGGGATGTGAAGAACCGCAAATCCGAGAAGGTGGTTTTCGAACCAAGCGAATTCGAGGCGCATGTCAGGAAGCTGCAAGGGTTTCAGATCACGGTCCAGTCGCGGCTGCAGCAGACCGGGCAGAGCGCGTTTTATCTGGATTACGAGGATCTGCAGTCGCTTGATGTGATCAACGGGCTGGCCACTTGGCTGGGGGTTGCGGCGCGGATCGACGCCTTTCCCAAGAAGCTCAAACGCCAGAACCCCGAGCCGCCCGAGGAAAAACTGGTCAATCCCGAAGCCATCGCCGAGGGCGTGGCGCGGCTGGACCGGTTCCACCTGTCGCGCAGTCCCAGTTTCGAACCGAAGCAGCCTGCGCTGCTCTGGGCCTATCACGCCTGCCGCTCGGTGCCGCTGGTCTATGCGCCCTTGCCGGGCTGTGTCGAACGCCCGCTGCTGAACTGGATGGCGGCGATCGACGGGGGCGGCGCGCGCGATCTGCGGTCGGATTTCAGCGTGAAAGATTGGCGCGACTGGCAGCGCGCCAACCCGAAGCGGGTCAGTTTCACAGTGCTGCGCCATCCGCTGGCGCGGGCGCATCAGGTCTTTGTCTGGCAGGTCGCATTGGGCAATCGCGAGAATGTGCGCGGTTTCATCGAGCGGGTGCATGGGGTGGCGGTTCCGACCACGCCGGAGGGGCTGGCCGGGCTTGATCCGCAGACGCATCGCGCGGCGTTTCTGGGCTTTCTGCAATTCGTCCATGCCAATCTGAACGGCCAGACCGCCCTGCCCGCAAGGCCGGTCTGGGCCAGCCAGACCCGGCTGATCGAGGGGATCACCACACAATGCCCGCTGCAATTCCTGTTGCGCGACACGCATCTGGCCGAGGATCTGCCGCGTCTGGGGCGCGACCTGGGCCGGGAATTGCCGCGCTTTGAGCGCGCCGGGCGGGTGCCGCCGGTATCGCTGTCGGCGATCTATACCCCCGAGGTCGAAGCGGCCGGGCGGCGGGCCTATGCGCTGGATTACGAAAAACTGGGTTTCGGGGACTGGCAGCCCGGATAAGCGACCGCGCCGAAAGGATCGTGCCGGCAGACCGGGGCCGGAAGTACCGCAACGGTTGCGCCGGTCCAGCCTGTGCGCTCAGGCGGCCTTGCTTTCCTGACCGCTGGTCAGCACCGCATAGAGCTTGCCCGGATCATCATTGGCGCGCAGCTTTTCGCAGATACGCGGATTGCGCAATGTGCGCGAGATGAAGGCCAGCGCCTTCAGGTGTTCGACCCCGGCATCGCGCGGCGCGAACAATGCAAAGACCAGATCGACCGGGGCCTTGTCGACCGACCCGTAATCAAGCGGCTTTTCCAGTCGGAAAAACACGCCGAGCACGCGATCTATCCCGTCAATCCGCGCATGCGGCACGGCCACACCATGGCCGACCCCTGTGGGCCCCAGACTTTCGCGTTCCTGCAAGGCACCGATCACGCTCTCCGTGTCCAGATCATGCACCCCGCGCGCGGCCTCGCCAATAGTCTGGAACAGACGCTTCTTGCTGGTTGCGGATGAGATGAATCTTACGGCCTTGGGGTTCAGTAGCGTTGTCATATCCATAAGGGCTGACTCCGGTGCTAAGGTCTGAATGCCAGCCCCCCGCGCCGGAAGCGCGGGGGGTGAGGGCGGCATACACGGTTACTGCGGGTCGATCCAGCCGATATTTCCGTCATCCCGGCGATAGACCACGTTCAGCCCGCCATGGCGTTCATTGCGGAAGACCAGAACCGGCGCATGGGCCAGTTCCATCTGCATGACTGCCTCACCTGCCGAAAGCGAGGGGATGCGGGTTTCCATTTCCGCGATGATCATCGGCTGCAGACTGTCGGGTTCCGCGTTTGTTTCCGACTCGTCCGAGGCCAGCACGTAAGATGACGACATGGCAAATTCGACCGGGTTCGGGCGTTCGCGGTGATGGTCTTTCAGGCGACGCTTGTAGCGGCGCAATTGCTTGTCCAGTTTCTCGCGGCAGGATTCGAACGCAGCGTAGATTTCCCCGGCCTGCGCCCTGGCCGCAGCGGTCAGCCCGGTCGAGAGATGCAGCGTGGCCTCGCAGACCAGATTATGCGCATCGCGCGAAAAGATCACGACCGCCTCGGTCGGGCGCTGCTGGTATTTTTCAACCAATTCGCCGAATTCGGCTTTGACATGGGTCTGCAGGGCTTCCCCGATATCGATCTGTCGGCCGCTGATCTGGTAGCGCATGCGCGTCTCCTCACTGTGATTGGCGGCCTTGCTGATGTGACTGCCGCCCCTGAATATTCGCGACTTTTCCCTGTTTTTCTGTTAATTCTGTGTCGCAACGCCACTGCGTCATCACAGGTTCCGGGTCGTCGTCTTTGCGCTATTTGGCAACGGATCACAGGGCGCTGTCAATGCTTTCCGTCATCGCAGCCCATTTGCGCGGCATTCAGTCCAGCCGGAAATCGGCCCCCAGATAGACGCGGCGCACCTCTTCATCGGCGACGACCTCGGCGGGCGCGCCCTCCATCAGCACGCCACCATCATGCAGAATATAGGCGCGGTCGACGATGGCCAGGGTCTCGCGCACATTATGGTCGGTGATCAGCACACCAAGGCCGCGCGTTTTCAGTTCCGCCACCAGCGCGCGAATTTCGCCGACAGCGATCGGGTCGACCCCGGCAAAGGGTTCATCGAGCAGCACATAGCGCGGATTGGCGGCCAGGGCGCGGGCGATCTCGACACGGCGGCGCTCGCCGCCCGACAGCGCAAGCGCAGGGGAATCGCGCAGATGCTCGATGGAGAACTCCTGCAACAGCGCGCGCAGGCGGTTGTCGCGGGTCTGGCGGTCGCGCTCGACCACTTCCAGCACCGCCATGATATTCTGCGCCACACTCAGCCCGCGAAAGATCGACATTTCCTGCGGCAGATAGCCCAGCCCCAGACGGGCGCGGCGATAGAGCGGCAGGCCGGTCGCATCCTGCCCGTCGATCTGCACCGCGCCGCCCTCATGGCGCACAATCCCGGCTATGCAGTAGAAACATGTTGTCTTGCCGCAGCCATTCGGGCCCAGAAGCGCCACCACCTCGCCAGGATGCAGGCTGAGCGAGACATCGCGGATCACCACTTTCTTGCCATAGCGTTTCTGCAGGTTCTGCACCTGCAATTCGGCATCACTGCGCTGCATGGCCTGTGTCGCGCTGGTCAGTCCGTCGGGCATCACGGGGATCAGGGATTGGTCTGGATGATGGTGCGTACATTGCCCTGCATCCGGCCCTGGCCTGTGCGTATATTCACATCCAGCCGATCACCGGACAGCACATTCGGCCCCTGGGTCAGGAGCACCGAGCCGCGCATTGCCACAGTGCCTGCGATCACCTCATAGGTGGCGGTCGCGGCCTCGGCGGCCTCTTCGGCAGTGACCAGTGTTACCCCGCCCGAGGCTTCCAGCCGCTCGATGCGATTGTCGTCCTGCGGGGCATAGAAGATGCGGATCACCGGGGCCGCGATGCGCATATCGCCCTGGCCCAGAACCGCATTGCCGGTCAGAACGGTCTCGCCGGTGGTATTGTCGACATCCAGCTGATCGGCGCGGATTTCCACCGGCAGGCCGCGCACGGCATTCAGCCCGCTGAAGGACAGCCCGGTGCCCTGCGCCAGCGCCGCGCCCGTGCTGAATGTGACCGCCGCCGCCAATAATAATCTCACAAGTCGCACCGAGCCCGGCTCCTTCAGTCTTCTGGCAGGTATATCAGCCTGACATCGCCGGTGAAGGCAAGCAGATATCCGCCGGTTTCGCCGGATTTGGCCGTCAGCTCCAGCCTATCCGCCGTGATCCTTCCGGGCGGGCCGTCGCCTTTGATACCGCCCGTGCCGGTGACATGGGTGCGCTGCAGCGCCGAAACCAGCATGGGCATGGACAGCCGGAACCCGTCAGAGGTCTGCAATTCCACTGCCCCGCGCAATTCCAGCAGGTCGCGGGACTGGTCAAGCGCGCCCGTCGCTGCGCGGAAGGATGCGATGCGGCCCGAGGGGAATTCCATTTCGCCTGTGGGCGCATCGAGGCTCAGATGGACAGGGGAGGTTTGCGGATCTCCGACCGACCGCAGGGTCTCGGCTTCGATCACCAGCGCAGTGTCTTCGCGGGTGACTGTGGCGATCCGGGCCGTGCCAATGCGCGGCTGCCGGGCGAGTTCGGTCACGTCGAGATCGGACAGGTCGATGGCGCGTTGCGGATCGATATTGCGCGAGAGCAGAAACACCGTCGAGAGCAGCACAAGCGCGCCCAGCGGCAGGGTCAGACGCGCAAGACGCAAGAGGCTGTCCATCACTGCACCCCGCCCCGTTCAGCTGTCGCGATGGCGCGGGTCAATGGGCGAAAATATCCGTATCCGGCCAGCCCGCGAGGTCAAGCTCGGCGCGTATGGGCAGAAACTCGAAACAGCGCTGCGCCAGCTCGCTGCGGCCCTCGCGGGCCAGCATTTCATCGAGCACGTCGCGCAGCCGGTGCAGATGCAGCACATCCGAGGCGGCATAGCTCTGCTGCGCCTCGCTCAGGCTGGCGGCCCCCCAGTCCGAGCTTTGCTGCTGTTTCGAGATATCCACCCCCAGCAGCTCCGAGAGCAGATATTTCAGCCCATGCCGGTCCGTATAGGTGCGCACCAGTTTCGAGGCGATCTTGGTGCAATAGACCGGCGCGGTTGTCACCCCGTAGCTGTGGCGCAGAAGCGCGATATCGAAACGGCCGAAATGAAACAGCTTGCGCACTGCCGGATCGCCCAGAAGCCGCGTCAGGTTGGGGGCAGGGCGGATCTCGCGGGCGACCTGCACCAGATGCGCGTCGCCATCGCCGCCGGACAATTGCACCACACAGAGCCGGTCGCGATGCGGGTGAAGCCCCATCGCTTCGCAATCGATGGCGACGCTGCGCCCCAGATCCAGCCCGTCGGGCAGGTCATCGGTGTGAAGATACACAGTCATGAGCGGTCTCGTCTTCTCTGGAACCTGCCGAGGGGCTAGGCGGGTTCGGCGCGAAAATCAAGGCTTTTGGGCAGGATGGCTGACGCAAGGTCAGCGCGCAGGCGGCATGAAAGTCTTTCGCCAAACGCGGCGCAGGCAGTATAGTGGGCGCATGCAAGACCCGATCCCCGCCGTCACATCTGCTGCGCGACTCTATAGCCCTGCCGAAAGGCGTATGGATGCGCAGGTGCATTATATCGGGCTGAGCTGCGTCATTCTTGCTGTGCCGCTGCTGATCGGGGCGGCGCTGATGCGCTCGCTTACGGAAGGGTCGGGCCATGTGATCATGGCCAGCAGCATCTACGGGGCGACGTTTATCGCGATGATCGGGGCCTCGGCACTGTTCAATCTGGGCTTCCGCCCGGCGCTGGACTGGTTGTTTCAGCGGCTCGACCATGCGGCGATCTATCTCAAGATTGCAGGCACCTATACGCCCTTCACGCTGGTCACAGGGCAGGGGCTGTGGCTGCTGGCAGGGCTCTGGGCGGCGGCGGCCTGCGGGGTCGCGCTCAAGCTGGTCTCGCCGCAGCGGCTGCGGCTTCTGGCGATTGCGCTCTATCTGGGGATGGGCTGGGTCGGGGTGATCATCCTGCCCGATCTGGCGCAAAGCCTGTCGCCGCTGATTCTGGGCCTGATGTTGTCGGGCGGGCTGGTCTACACAACTGGCGTGGTCTTCTATCTGTGGAAAGCGCTGCCCTACCATTTCGCGATCTGGCATGTCTTCGTGCTGGTCGCGTCACTTCTGTTCTATGCGGCCGTGCTCGCGCTGGTTCTCGGCGGCTGAAGGCCACTGGCCGCGCGCTTCAAGCACTTCGCGCAGCAGGCTTGGTCGGTCGGTCATCAGCCCGTCCACGCCAAGATCGAGCAGGCGGTGCATCTCTGCGGCCTCATTCACGGTCCAGACCTGCACTGCGACCCCGGCCGCATGGGCGGCGCGGATGAAACGCGGCGTGACAATGGGGATGCCTTTCCAGTCGGGGGGAATCTGCACCACGCCGAAACCCTGCAACCAGACTGGCAGCCCCCAGCCGCGCGCCCAGAGCCGCGCAACCTGCGCATGGGCGGGCGACCACAGCAGATCAGGCCCGAGCAGCTTGCGCGCCCTATCCGTGCGCGTCGGGCTGAAGGCACCGATGCTGATCCGGCCCAGCACGCCCATGCGTTGGATCAACGCGCAAAGCGGCGCGACGACATCATCGGATTTCGCCTCGATCGTCACCTGCAGGCCCGGATGGGCTTCCAGCAGATCCTGCAGGCGCGGGATATGCGCGCCGCCCTTGGTCCGCACGTTTTGCAGGCTGCGCCAGTCCAGATCGCAGATCCGGCGCGGGTCATCGCAGAGCCGGTGCAGATCCGGGTCGTGATGGATCACCACCTCGCCATCGCGCGTGGCATGAACATCCAGCTCGGCATGGGTGAACCCGACCGACACTGCATGATCGAAGGCAGGCAGCGTGTTTTCCTCGCGTTCCAGCCCACCGCCGCGATGGGCGATGGCGATGGCACCGGGATGGGCCAGCAATGGATGAGCGCGCGCCTGCGACATTGCTGTTGTGTAACCGGATTTGACGCCATGTCGAGAGCCCGCGTGTTCCATGACTTGAATCAAAGCCGGTGCTGTGGGAGATTGGTTATCCAGATGCACGGAAAGAATTGCATCGGACGGGGGGAGATATGCGCGATGTCCGGGAGGTGACCTGCGTCCTGCGGTCGCAACTGAATGACAAGGATGATGCGATCAAGGCGCTTGCGCTGCGCTCGCTGATCGCCGCAAGGCAGGCGCAACAAGCCAGCTGGCCCTGTCTGGTGCGACCTGTCTCAGCACCAGCGGTCCACGACCAACAAAACTCCTGCTGAAACCGGTTCCGCACAGCAATCACGCAGTACCGCTGCGATAAGCCGGGTGCCTGGATGCATTTCCGGCTTGGAATCAGCCTGTAGATGCTTAGCTTGTGCAGCAACTTGCCCAAAGCGGAGACTGCAGGATGATCGAGCTGTATTACTGGCCCACCCCCAATGGCTGGAAGATTTCCATCGCGCTGGAAGAGATGGGCCTGCCCTATCAGGTGCATTACATCAATATCGGCGCGGGCGACCAGTTCAAGCCGGATTTCCTGAAAATTGCTCCGAATAACCGGATGCCTGCGATCATTGATCCGCAGGGGCCGGATGGCGCGCCGATCTCGATCTTCGAATCCGGGGCGATCCTGCAATATCTGGCGCGCAAGACCGGCAAGTTCTACGGCGTCGGCGAAGCCGCGCGTATCAAGGTTGATCAATGGCTGATGTGGCAGATGGGCGGTGTCGGGCCGATGGCGGGGCAGGCGCATCATTTCCTGAAATATGCGCCCGCGATGGATCCGCCCAATGATCTGCCCTATGCCAAGGACCGCTACCGCAATGAAACCGGGCGGCTGCTGGGGGTGCTGG
>SKRP01000077.1 GCA_007118445.1 Natronohydrobacter sp. | reverse complement strand
GCATCTCGGCAACCGTGAGGCCCGTGTATTGTGCAACCACAACCACGCCAGAGCTTTCGAAGATCTGGCCGAGTTCCTCGACCACTTTCTCTTTTTGGGCTCTATCCACAGGGTCTCTCCAGTTTATGGAGGGTTTCCCCTCCGGCTCGTTTCGTCAGGCATGTCGCCTGACATGAGGTCCGAACGGGCCTTCCCAATATCGCCCGAGGAAATCCCCGGTTCCGTATTGTTCCACTCCCGTCTCAGGCAGGAATTATGGCAGTCAGACCACCACCCGCCGTCTCGGACGAATCATCAGGTGCCGGGTCTTGCCCCGCAATCCTGACGAAAGCGCTCGTTAGACCAAGTCGCCGCCCTTGCCAAGGGCAAAATGCCGCGACTGCATATCACGACGGCCTGGAACTGCCCGAAATGTGCCGAGCCGCGCAGCTTGCCACAGATATCAGCATTCCGGGGTCATTGCGTGCCCTGTAGCTGCGCGCGGTAATACTCGGCTTCGGCGCGCGCCTCGCGCAACCCATCCATGGCCGCAGCCAGTTCCGCTTCGGTCTGCGCAAGCCTGGCGGTCAGGTCACGCTCGCGGGTCTCGACATATTCGATGGCCTGATCGCGGATCAGTTCAGCCTCATGCAGAGCCTGCGCCATGCGGTCCAGCTCGCCCAGATCCTGCTGGCGGACACGGGTGAAACGATGCACCAGCCAATTCGCGGCCCAGCCCAGGGCAAAGGCCACGAACAGGATAATCGCTGTCACGATGACAAATTCCGTCCGGTTCATGTTCCGCTCTCCTGTTGTCCCGGCCCTGTCACTTGTCCCGCCCCTGTCACGCGCAGCGGCATCCGCCTAGCGCTCCGGGCGCGCAGGGGGGCGCGGCAGATCGCCCGCGCCTTCGGTTACGTCAATTTCCAGATCCGACTCGTCAGGCGGCTTGGGCACCTCGGTCTCCTCGGGCGGCGCCTCGCCTGCCGCAGCCGCGCGTTCGGCTTCGGCCGCAGCGGCAGACTCGCCGATCAGCCTGAACTCGATCCGGCGATTGGCTTCGCGACCCGCGGTCGTGCTGTTATCGGCAATCGGGAATTCCGGCCCATAGCCCTTGGTCTCGAAATCCGACACCAACGCCCCGCGCGCCATCAGCGCATCCTTGACCGCATCGGCCCTTCGCTGGCTCAGGCGCATATTGCCCTCAAGTCCGCCCTGGCTGTCTGTATGCCCGCCGATTTCCATCTCCAGCCGACCGCATTCGCGCAGGATCTCGGCGATCTTGTCCACGACACGGCTGGCATCCGCCACGATCGAGGCCGAACCGGGATCAAAGGTGATCTGCTGTTCGGTCAGGGTTTCCTCGATCCAGCGCTCGCAGCGCGCAGGCGTGGGCTGCATGGCAATCGGATCCAGCGTTTCATCATAGCGGATATTCAGATTGAAGACCGCGCCCTGCCCCAGCCGCTCGGCCAGCACCCCCGATATCCGGTCGGACAATTCCTTGTCGCCCGTCACCCCGTTCACGTCGAAACGATCCGGGCGCACCCGCACAACCCCGGTTTCAAGCTGCGCCAGCGCATCGACAGCCAGCAATGCGCGCACAGGCCAGCCTTCGGGCAGATCAGGATCAATCCGCGCGGCCATCTGCACTGCGGGCAATCCGAATTCCGCCTGCGCCAGCGATTGCACCGCATCGCGCAACCGCTCATCGGTCAGCCGCCCGCGCAGCCGGACCTGACCATCCTGGCCCCGCGAGGCCACGAATTCGAGAGTCTCCTCGGCCCGGGAGATATCCTCATCACTGGGCGGCAGACGATTATAGGTGAGCGAAAACACATCCGGCAGGTGGTTCTCCAACTCGCCGACCACCTCGTCAAACACATCCGGCGCGACGCTGCCGGGCACCACAAGCGAAATATCGGCATCCGCAAGCGTGACACTGCCCGCCCCCAGCCGCGCAAGTGCGCGGATCGAATCGACCGCGCCTGCCTGCCAGCGCGGGGTCGGTGTGCCCAGCCCGATCGTGCAGGCCAGGACGCCCTGCGCACCAGCGAAACGACCCGCACTCAGGATCGCTGCGCGCGCTTCGATGGTGTCGGCCGAACAGGCATCGAAACGCGCGCCGCTCTCATCCATCACGAAACGCAGGGTAAAGGGCGTGATGACCGGACGCGGGGCGGAAATATCGATACTCACGATCAGCCCGCGCGGACGATTGCGGGTCAGTTCGTCGCGCATCTCGTCGCGCTGGCGCTCGCTTTCGGCCAGTCCGGTCACTTCGACCTGATCCCCGGCAATCGAGATCTTGCTCGAGGCAATCAACACCAGCGCATCCAGCCCGAAGCTCACGGCGCGCTCCCAGCCAAAGGGAATCGGGTGGCTGGCGGTTTCAAGCATGTTGATAACCGAGATTTCCGGGTCGATGGCCTCGATCCGGTCAATGACCGGCCCGGTATCGAAAGCGGCGGGCACCAGCCCGATCATCGACACGTCCAGCCCGTTGCGCAGGATTTCCATCGAGAAACGTGGTGCCGCGATCTCGATCGACGGGGCCACGAAAAGCTCGTCAATCACGCGCTCGGCCGCCACCACCTTGGACACGGCACTCAGGGCGCGAAACCGCGCGGCCTCGTTCTCGGCCTCGCCGCTCAGCGTGAGCAGCAATCCATCCGTGCGCACCTCGGCCCAGCTGATATCCTGGGCCTCCAGCGCGTCGCGGGCATCGCGCGCGACCACATGTTCAATACCGCGCACGGCCAGATTGGCCGACAGGTAGGCGATGACCGCAGCGGCGACAAAAGCAACTGCCATCAGGACAGCCGCCTTGGGCACAGTGGGCAGACCCCCTGTCAGATCGCGCAGACGCTGCATGCGGGAAGCAAGATTTTCATTCATGCCGATCCCCTAGCGCCAGAGCGCGGCAGGCGCAATCACACGAAAATCGTGATGGCAAGAAACAGCGCAGCCAGCAGCCCGGCATCCCGGTTCGAGCGGAACAGGCGCAGGCAGTTTTCCGCATCATTGATCTTCAGCCGACCCAGCTGCCAGTTCATATGCCAGCCCAGCGCCCAGGCCCCGGCCAGTCCCAGCGACATTTTCAGCGGGTCCGCGAGGGGGGCGAGAGCATAGATCACGGCCAGCGACATCAGCAGGACCGTTCCGACCAGAAACCCGCGCAGCCAGGTTTCGGTCTTGTCGCCAAACAGCCGCGCGGTGGATTTCACCCCGATAAGCTCATCATCCTCGCGGTCCTGATGTGCGTAGATCGTGTCATAGAACAGGGTCCAGCAGATGCCCGCCAGATAGAGAAACACTGCTGGCAGGCCGATCTGGCCGGTTTGCGCGGTCCAGGCCAGCAGCGCGCCCCAGTTGAAGGCCAGACCCAGAAAGATCTGCGGCCACCAGGTGAAGCGCTTGGCGAACGGGTAGATCGCGACCAGCGCCAGCGACATGACCCCCAGCCCGATGGCCACCCAGTTGAAGGTGAACAGGATCAATGCGGCAATCGCGGCCTGAGCGCCCATCCAGATGGCTGCCTGGCGCAATGTCACCTGTCCCGAAGGGATGGGCCGCGAGCGGGTGCGCGACACCTTGTCGTCGATTTCGCGGTCGGTGATGTCATTCCATGTGCAGCCTGCCCCACGCATCAGGAACGCGCCGATTGCGCAGCCGGTAAAGATCCAGAGCGTCAGCCAGCCTGCCGTCTCGGGGGCTGAGGCTGCGCCCAGAAACAAGCCCCACCAGCAGGGCAGCAGCAACAGCCAGGTTCCGACCGGGCGATCCGCGCGCGACAGGCGCAGATAGGGCTTCAGATCCGGCGGCGCATATTGGTCCACCCAGTTCTGCGCCACAGCATCCGCAACAGCGCCGGGCTGCGCTTCCCCCTCTGGCCTTTGCTCTTTATCAGTCATAGTCTCGCT
>SKRP01000212.1 GCA_007118445.1 Natronohydrobacter sp. | reverse complement strand
CCAGCCCGCTCTCTCTGACTGCTGCGGAAACCGGACGCAGGATCGGGTCAGGCACCTTGTGCCCGCTGACGCTGACCGAAGACTATCTGAGCGCGATCGAGGCGCATCCGATGGGGAGCCGTATTTATGCGCGCACCACGCGCGACCGCGCATTGACCGAGGCGATGGCCGCGCGTTCGCGGGCCCGCGCAGGGTTGCGGCTGGGACCGCTCGACGGGGTGCCGGTGTCGTGGAAGGATCTGTTCGACACAGCCGGGGTCGCGACCGAATCCGGCACGGCGCTCTTGAAAGGGCGTGTGCCCGACACGGATGCGACCGTGCTGCGCGCGATGACTGCGGCGGGCACGATCTGTCTGGGCAAGACGCATCAGACGGAATTTGCCTATTCGGGGCTGGGGCTGAACCCGGTCACAGCGACCCCGCCTTGCTATAATGATCTCGAAGCTGTTCCGGGCGGGTCGTCCTCGGGGGCGGCGGCTTCGGTCGCTTTCGGGCTGGCACCGCTGGCCATCGGGTCGGATACAGGCGGGTCGGTGCGGGTGCCTGCGGCCTGGAACGATCTGGTGGGGCTGAAAACCACTTGGGGGCGGCTGCCCTTGCAGGGCGCAGTCCCGCTGGCCCCGAAATTCGACACGGTCGGGCCGCTGGCGCGCAATGTCGAGGATTGCGCGCTGGCGCTGGCGGTCATGGAAAACCGGCCTGCGCCGGATTTGCGCGGGGCCAGTCTGGCCGGGCGTCGCTTTCTGGTGCTGGAAGGCGCACCCTTTGCCGATATCCGCCCAGCCTTGGCCGACGGGTTCGACCAGGCTGTCACTGCTCTGGAACGCGCAGGCGCGCGGATCGATGCGGCCCCGTTGACCCCGGTGGAAGAGGCGCTGGCGCTCTCGGCGGTGATCTATACGCCGGAATGCTACGCGCAATGGCGTCATCTGATCGAGGCGGATCCGGGCGTCATGTTTTCGCCGGTGCTGGAGCGCTTCCGCTCGGGGCGTGATCATCTGGCGACGGATTATCTGGATGCCTGGGCCGCGCTCACGCAGCACCGCGCCGCCTATCTGGCCGCAGTGGCGGGCTATGACGCGGTGATCCTGCCCACAACGCCCAATCTGCCGCCCAATGCCGCGCGGCTGATGCAGGATCATGCCTATTTCACGACCGAGAACCTGCTGACCCTGCGCAACACGCGGATCGGCAATCTGCTGGGGCTATGCGCGCTGACACTGCCGACGGGCAGCCCTTCGGTGGGGATCAGTCTGATGTGCGCGCCGATGGTCGAGGACCGGCTGTTGCGACTGGGGGCCGCGGCAGAACTGGCCTTGGGAGCGGACTGAAACCTATCTGTAGTTGTCGAAGCAGAACGCGCGCCCATATCTGGTGTGATCTGCGAAAAAGCCACAATTACGCGGGTTTATCCGGCGAAGTTCATCCGTTTTTCTGGACCCGCGCGGCCTGTCGCGTTATCCTGCCTGTCAAAGGGGCAACAGACCCCATGCAGTCGAGGCAGTCCATGGCATTTCCTGAGCGGTTTTCGAACCTGCCAGAATACGCGTTCCCGCGTTTGCGCGCGCTTCTGGATCATCACCAGCCCGGTGGTGACCCTGTCGCCATGTCGATCGGCGAGCCGTGCCATGATCTGCCGCCTTTCATCGCGGATGTTCTGAACGCGCATCTGGACGGGTTTGCGAAATACCCGGTGAATGAAGGAATCGCGCCCCTGCTTTCGGCGATTCAGGGCTGGATCAAACGGCGCTACGGGGTCGAGCTGACGCAGGACCGGCTGATGGTGCTGAACGGCACACGCGAGGGGTTGTTCAATGCGGCTCTTGCGCTTTGCCCGGAGCGCAAGGGAGGTGCTGCGCCGGTCATCCTGACGCCGAATCCCTTCTATCAGGTCTATGCTGTTGCCGCTCTGGCCGTGGGGGCCGAGCCGGTCTATATACCCGCGACCGAGGCGACAGGCTATCTGCCGCGCTATACAGAGCTTGCGCCGGACATTCTGGACCGGGTGGCGATTGCCTATCTGTGTTCCCCCGGCAACCCGCAAGGCGCGGTCGCGGATCGGGACTACTGGCGCGAGATGATCGCGCTGGCCGAGCGGCATGATTTCCAGATCTTCGCCGATGAATGCTATTCCGAGATCTATCGCGACACGCCCCCGCCCGGTGTGCTGGAGGTGGCGCAGGAAATGGGCGCGGACCCCGAGCGGGTGCTGTCCTTTCATTCGCTTTCAAAACGTTCGAACCTGCCGGGGCTGCGGTCGGGCTTTGTCGCGGGCGGGCCAGAGAGTATCCGTCGCATCCGGCAGCTGCGCGCCTATGCGGGTGCGCCTTTGCCCGGACCTTTGCAGCATGTCGCGGCCGCCGCCTGGAATGACGAGGCGCATGTCGACCGTTCGCGCGCGCTCTATCAGCAGAAATACGCGCTGGCAGACCGGATTTTCGCAGGCGTGCCGGGATATGAAGGGCCCGAGGCCGGGTTCTTCCTGTGGCTGCCCGTCGAGGACGGCGAAACTGCAGCAGTGAAACTCTGGCGCGAGACCGGGATTCGCGTGCTTCCGGGGGCTTATCTGGCGCGCGATGATGTGCAGGGCAATCCGGGCCGCGGCTTTATCCGCGTGGCGATGGTCACGCCAATCGACGAGCTGGAAGTCGCGCTCAGGCGGCTTCGGGACAGTCTATACAGGTAACGGGGCAAGTTCGATGGCATCTTGGAACACGCATGGGCGCGATCCGCTTCTGGACAGCAATCTGAATAAACTGCTGCAGAAGCGCGGGCGCGAATTGCTGGGTCTGGGGTTTGTGGGTCTGGCGGCACTGTTTGCGCTTATGCTGGCATCTTTCACGCCCGAGGATCCGAGCTGGATGGCCTCGACTGACATGCCGGTGCAGAATTCGCTGGGTCGGATCGGTGCGGCCATCGCCTCGCCGCTGATGATCATTATCGGGCTCGCGTCCTGGGGGCTGGTGCTGTTCTTTGGCGGCTGGGGGCTGCGGCTGCTCATCGGGCGCGGCCATGAGCAGGCGCTGGGCAGGGCGGTTTTCGTGCCGATTGCGCTGGCCGTGTCTGCGGTCTGGTGCGCATCGCTTGTGCCCCCTGACAGCTGGGACATGCTGCACGGACTGGGTGGCGTGTTTGGCGATACTGTGCTGGCGGCAGTGGTCAATGCCCTGCCGATGAGCCCGAGCGCCGGAGTGACCTTCATGGGTGTGGCAATGCTGTTTGCAACGCTGGCGGTCTGGGCCTTTGTGCTGGGTGTTGATCGCTTCGAGCTGATGCAGTTCAGCCGCTATGTGATTGCCGGGATCGTGCTGTGCTATGCCGGGATGCGCGCTGTTGTGCAGGGCGGCATGGGCGGGGGTGCGCGTGGTCTGCAACGCGCAAGCGGGGCTGTCGCCCGCAAGGTTCAGGACGGGCGCGCGGCCCATGCGCGCGCGCGCGCCGGACGCGCCGCGCCGCCTGCCACGGAGGAGCAGCCTTACATGCCCGGCCCGCATTCGCAGCAGGTCTGGCCGGGTCAGCCGGTTACCCAGTCCGAGCCGGTTCTCCAGCGCGCGCCTGCAGCCCGCGCTCCGGTGCCGCAACAGGCCCCGACGCCTGCACAACCCGCGCCCGCACAACCCGCGCCTGTGCGTCGCGCGCCGCCTGTGATCCGCGCGTCGGGCTATGCGATCCCTGAAAATGACCCCGCAGTGACGGATGAAGAGGCACTCTACGAGGTTGAGCCCGCGCATCGGATGCCCCTGGCCAGCCCGGTGCCAGCGCAACCCTCGGTGCCGATGCAGGTTTTTGAGCCGGCGGAAGAGGCCGAGACGGCGGCAGAGTATTCAGAGCCGCAGGGTCCGGGTTTGCTGGCCCGCCTGAAGGCCCTGAGCGGTCGCGCGTCCGAGCCTGCAGCCCCGCCCGCTGATCTGCGTGGCGAGTTGATCGACCCGCCGCTGAGCGCGGCTGCGATGCAGGCCCAGCCGCCCGGAGATGCGCGCATCAAGGACCGCATCGCGGATGCGATAAGGCACCGCAAGGCTGCAAAGCCGGTGCTCAAGGCCAGCCGCGCGCAATTCCCGCTGACCGAGCCACCCTTGCGCGCCCAGCCGCGTCCGGCTGCACCGCCGTCCCCGCCTGCTGCTGTGCCGCCGGAACCCGCGGCTGACGCGGTGCCAGTGCAGACCGGGTATCAGGCCAGTCTGACCGCAGCGACCCTGTCGGCTGTGCCAATGCCTGACTGGATGGTGGCTGTGCAGCCTGACACGGTCCCGCCGCCCGCGCCTGCACCGCAGATGGCTGCGCCGGTTCCGCCTCAGGTCACGGCACCGCCGCAGCGCCCTGCGATGATGCCAGCACCGCAAGACATGGGCAGGACATCCGCGCCGGAGGTCTGTTTCATTGCTGATGATCTGGCTCCAGCCGCCGAGGATGCGCCCCGCACAGCCCATGTGCTGCAGCGCCGTGTTGTCCCGACAGCACAGCGCCGGATCGTGCCCTCGCGTCAGGCACAGGCCGAAGCACAGCCTGCGCTGCAATTCGAGCCCAAGGCAGAGCCGGTTTTCGAACTCCCGCCGCTGGCGCTGCTGGAAAACCCCGCCAATGTGCAACGATTCACGCTGAGCGACGAGGCGCTGGAAGAAAATGCGCGGATGCTCGAGGCAGTGCTGGATGATTACGGTGTGCGCGGCGAGATCGTCAGCGTGCGGCCCGGCCCTGTGGTCACGCAATACGAGCTGGAACCGGCGCCGGGGCTGAAGGCCAGCCGCGTGATCGGGCTTGCCGATGATATCGCGCGCTCGATGTCGGCGCTGTCGGCGCGGGTCTCGACGGTGCCGGGGCGGTCGATCATCGGGATCGAATTGCCGAATGCGCATCGCGAAAAGGTGGTGCTGCGCGAGATCCTGTCGGCGCGCGATTACGGCGACACGGCGATGCGCCTGCCGCTGGCGCTGGGCAAGGCGATTGACGGCGAGCCGATCGTCGCCAATCTGGCCAAGATGCCGCATCTGCTGATCGCGGGGACCACGGGGTCCGGCAAATCCGTGGCGATCAACACGATGATCCTGTCGCTTCTGTATCGCCTGCCGCCCGATGAATGCCGGATGATCATGATCGACCCGAAGATGCTGGAACTCAGCGTCTATGACGGGATTCCGCATCTGCTGTCGCCTGTTGTGACGGACCCGAAAAAGGCGGTTGTGGCGCTGAAATGGGTCGTGGGCGAGATGGAAGAGCGCTATCGCAAGATGTCCAAGATGGGCGTGCGCAATATCGAGGGCTATAATGGCCGCGTGCGCGAGGCTCTGGACAAGGGCGAGATGTTCAAGCGCACGATCCAGACCGGATTCGATGATGAAACCGGCGATCCGGTGTTTGAAAGCGAGGAATTCGCGCCGGAAGTGCTGCCCTTCATCGTCGTGGTGGTCGATGAAATGGCCGATCTGATGATGGTCGCGGGCAAGGAGATCGAAGCGTGCATCCAGCGGCTGGCGCAGATGGCGCGGGCGAGCGGCATCCATCTGATCATGGCGACGCAGCGGCCTTCGGTCGATGTGATCACTGGCACGATCAAGGCCAATTTCCCGACGCGGATTTCGTTTCAGGTGACCTCCAAGATCGACAGTCGCACGATTCTGGGCGAGCAGGGGGCCGAGCAGCTGCTGGGGATGGGTGATATGCTCTATATGGCGGGGGGCGGGCGTCTGAACCGGATCCATGGCCCCTTTGTCAGCGATGAGGAAGTCGAGGAAATCGTCAACCATCTGAAAAGCTTCGGGCCACCGGATTACAAATCGGGCGTGGTCGATGGGCCGGAGCAGGAGCGCGAGGCCGATATTGATGCGGTCCTTGGGCTGGGCGGCAATACCACTGGCGAGGATGCCCTTTATGATCAGGCCGTGCAGGTGGTCATTCAGGACCGCAAATGCTCGACCAGCTATATCCAGCGCAAACTGGGGATCGGCTATAACAAGGCCGCGCGTCTGGTCGAGCAGATGGAGGATGAAGGGCTGGTCACACCGGCCAATCATGTCGGCAAGCGCGAAATCCTGGTGCCGGAGCAGTCGTAGGGTGCGTGCTGCAGCACGCACCCTACCTTCACCCGCTCACTGCAATTCCACCTGCACCCGCGCCCCGCGCCCTTCTGCATCCACAACCGAGAGCGTCACGAAACCCGGCCCGTCCAGCATCAGCCGCGCCTCGCGCTCATGGCTTGCCAGCAGCACTGGCGCGCCATTGGCAAACCATGTGAACGGCGCGCGCCCCCGGTCCACCCGCGCCAGCACACCCCCTGACCTTACCCGCAAAGCCGCCCCATCTGGCGGAAAGGCCAGCTCGGGCGCATCGCTGGCCTGCGCCACCCGCGTGCCAAATTGCTGCAGCGGGGCAGGCAGATCCGCATGTTTCAGCACCAGAGTCGCAGGCGGGGCAGGTGGCAATGGGGCAGGGCGGTCGCCGAGCCGCGCAAAGACCTCGAACAGCAGCGGTGCCGCGACATCCACACCGAACATCCCCGGCACTGGCGCACCATCTGCGCGCCCGACCCAGACGCCCGCGACATGCGCGCCGTCATAGCCCAGCGCCAGCGCGTCGCGATGCCCGTAAGAGGTGCCGGTCTTGAACGCCAGCCGCCAGTCGGGCAGTCGCGCCGGGCGCGGCGCATCGGCCAGAATATCGCCCAGATGCCAGGCCGCCTCGGCGCCCATCAGCCGCTGCGTGTCCAGCCGCTGCGGCGCAGTCGCTGACAGCGCCACAGCCTCGCCCCCGCGCGCGATGCCAGCATAAAGCTGCACAAGCCCTTCCAGCGACACGCCCAGACCCCCCAGCGACACGGCCAGCCCCGGCACATCGCCCGGCACCTCGGCCTGCACCCCTGCCTGCCGCAGCGCTGCCATCAGCCGCGCGGGCCCCAGTGCCTGCGTCAGTTCCACCACAGGCAGGTTGAGCGAGACCTGCAAGGCCTCGCGCGCGCTGACCGGCCCGCGAAACATGCGGTCGAAATTCTGCGGTGCATAGCCTGCAAAGCGCGCAGGCCTGTCATTGAGCAGCGTTTCCGGGTGCGCGAGACCATCCGAGAAGGCCAGCCCATAGACCAGCGGTTTCAGCACCGATCCGGGCGAGCGCAGCGCTTGCGTCATATCGACAAAGCCCTGCCTGCGCGGGTCGAGGTAATCGCCCGAGCCGACTGCAGCGCGGATCGCGCCGGTTTGCGGGTCCGCGACCATCAGCGCGACACTGGCCTGCGGTGGCAGATCGCGCAGCGCCCCCCGCGCGAGATCTTGCAGCGCGATCTGCAAGGGCCGGTCCAAAGTCGTGCGATGCAGGCGCTGGTCAGGGTGCGCGGCGCGCAACCGGTCGGCGAGATGCGGCGCATGGGCCGGGAAAGCCCGGCGCATCTGCGGCACAGGTTCGCGCAAGGCGCTTGTGTAAGTCTCGGCATCAAGCACCCCGGCGGCCTTGGCTCGCGCCAGCACCCGGTCGCGCGCGGCGCGGGCACGGTCCGGGTGGCGGTCGGGCTGGCGTGCGGCGGGGCTTTGCGGCAGCGCGATCATCAGCGCGGCCTGCGCCTCGGTCAGCCGGTCGGGTTCGCGTCCCAGCCAGGCGAAGCTGCCGGCGCGCAGCCCTTCCAGATTGCCGCCCATCGGTGCGTGATGCAGGTAGAGCGCAAGGATTTCCTCTTTCGAAAGCGCCCGCTCCAGCGCCAGTGCCAGCCGGATCTGGCGCAGCTTGCCCGCCCATGTGCCAGTCGGGCCGTCCTCGATCAGCCGCGCGACCTGCATCGTCAGCGTGGACCCGCCAGACGTGACCCGGCGCTGTCCCACGGCCTGCATGCCCGCGCGCAGCAGCGCCAGCGGGTCCACGCCGCGATGCTGGTAGAAGCGGCGGTCCTCATAGGCGAGCAGCATCGCGATATAGGTCGCATCGACGCGCCCGGCATCCACCCCCAGCCGCCAGCGCCCGTCGGCGACTGTATAGGCGCGCAGGAGCGACCCGTCCTGTGCCAGAACCTCGCTTGAGGTTTCCGGCACCAGCACTGGCAAGTCCGTGCGCGCCACCCAGACCGCCAGCGCGGCCCAGAGGCCAAGGGCAAGCCCACCCCCGGCCAGCGCAAACGCCCAGCGCGTCACGGCGCGATCACGGCCCGGCCCCGGAAGGACAGCGCGCGGTTGGTCGGGCGATACATATCCTCGACCTTGGCCGAGGCATGGTAGAAATCACCCGGCGTGACCGCGCGCGCGATATAGGCCAGCCGCAGGGGCGCCTCTTCGGTCCAGTCCACCGCCGCAAGGAAACGATCGGCCTGCGCTTCGGTCATTTCGGCGCGGTCGTGCACCTCCAGCCAATCGAGCGCGCGGATATCGCCTGCGCGCAGCAGATTGGCATTGTCGATTTCCAGACCTGCAGGCAGCGGGTCGTCGATCATCAGCCGCCCGCCATGGACCCCGCGATCCGGGCGGATCTCGAGCACTGTGACCACCCGGTCGCCGACGCGCAGACTGCTCATGTCCAGCGCTTCGCCTTCGGGCGTGTAATGGCTGCGCGTGATGGTATAGCCGACGCCCGTGGCGACAGGCGGCATGTCCGGCACGCCGAAGGCGGTGACAGTGACAGTCACGTCAATCGGCCCTTCATTGCGGATCGTGGCAGGCGTGCCCTCGTAAAGCGCGACCACATCGCCGGTGACAGGCGCGTCATCCAGCAACAGCCCGCGCCACGCATCGCCCGAGGCAACGGCCGCCTGCAAGGCCCAGACTGCTTCCTGCGTGGACAGGTGATCCGCCGGGCCGCGCGCGGCCACAAGCTGCGCGTAAGGATCGCGCGTGACTGTCGCGCTGCCAGCTTCCACGGCCAGCGCAAGCGCCCCTGCCAGATCGCGGAAGGACGTGCCGTAATCATCGCGCCAGACTGAGGCCCCGTCGCTTTCACCAGCCAGATCAAACGCCTGCCGGAACATCGCATCCGCCCGCGCCTGATCCCCATAAGCGGCCAGCGCGGCACCCATCTGCGCCGCAGCCAGTGGCGTGTCGAACATCTCTGCCAGCGTGTCGGTGTAATAGCGCAGATCGCCGATGGCGGCCTCGCCCGCGCGGGCCAGCACATGGAACGCATAGGCATAGCCGCGCCCGCCACGGAACATCTGACCGGCCTGCGCGACCTCGTTGCGCAGATTGTTCAGCGCCATGCGCATGGCATGTTCCGGCACATCCGCGCCCTGCCCTTCGGCGCGCAGCAGCACATCCGTGATATAGGCATCAAGCCACAGATCACTGCCCCCCGCTGACCACAGCCCGAAACTGCCGGTCCGCCCTTGCCGCGTGACGATACGGTCAATCGCATCCTGCACCTGCGCGCGCGCCTCGGTTTCGGTCACCAGCCCCAGCTCGACCACTGCGTTCGAGGCCAGCAGAAGCGGCTGGATGCTGGATGCGATCTGTTCCGTGCAGCCATAGGGATAGGCAGTCAATCGCCGGATCAGTCCCGGCAGGTCGAGTGGCGCGCCAGCCCCCGCGACCAGCATCGCCCGCGATGTGCCGGGGCGCAGCCCGTCCAGCGCGTCATCGCTGAAGCGGAAACTTGCGCCTGTGGTCAGCGTGAATTGCGACGAGCGCGCGATTTCAGGGTCCATATGCTGGACAGGCAGCGTCATATCGCGGCTCAGGACGCGCCCGTCAGGGGTGGTCAGCGCCACGGAATAGACATGCGCGCCCACGCTGTCGGGCGCAAGCGGGATGTCGATGACTGCGCGCCTGCCTTCTTCCAGCGTGACAGTCTCCGGCACGTCGCCCAGCCCATGCCCCGTGACTGCAAGTGCCATCTCGCCAGCAGGTCCGGTCGCATGGGTCAGTTCCAGCCGCATCCGGCTGGTATCGCCCGGTGACAGGAAACGCGGCAGGCTGGGTTGCACCACAACCGGATCGCGCACCTGCACATCCGCGCTGGCCTGCCCGACCCCGGTATCCGACCACACAACTGCCATCAGCCGCACAGTGCCATTGAAGGCGGGCAGGTCAAAGCCGATCTCGGCGCGGCCATTTTCCAGCGCAACCGGTCCCTGGAAGAAGGCCAGCAGATCCTCGACCGGGGCAGGCCCGTCGCGCCCGCGCGCGGCCTGATCGCCGCCCGAGCGCACTTGCCCCATCGCGCCGCTGCGCGCGTCGATCAGCCGTCCGTAAATGTCGCGGATCGCCACGCCCAACTGCCGCTGGCCGAAGAAATACGCCATCGGGTCGGGTGCCTCGAACCCGGTCAGGGTCAGGATGCCCAGATCGACCGCCGCGACAGTCGCATAGGCCGGGCCATCGGTGAAATCGGGCAGATCGAGCGTGACGTCGAGCCGCTCGCGGGGGTTGGCTTCCAAGGGCGCGGTCAGGACCGCATCAAGCGCGCGTTCCCCTGGTGCCACGCCTGCATGGACCAGCCCCATGCTGCGCGCAGGCAGGTCTTCGGCACTGTCGGAAGGCCGGATCAGGCTGGCGGTCACATAGGCCCCGGCGCCCCAGTCATCGGTCACGGGCAATTCCAGTTCGGTTTCGCCCGACAGCGCCACCAGCTCTGTATGGATCACCCGGTCCGACAGGACCGAGACCAGCGCCACGCCCGCGCTGTCCGTGTCGATCCGCAGCCGCGCCACATCGCCAGGCGCGTATTCCGCCGCATCCAGCGCCACAGGCAGCATATCCGGTGTGTCGCGTGTGGTGTCGGCCCCATACCAACCAGCGGCGAAGGGGATCGAGGCGCTTGCGAAGTCAGCGCCCTCGCGGGTCACGCGCAGCTCGAACTGGCCCCAATCAACCGGCAGGCTGAGCGCCGCAGGCCCGCCGTCCAGCGTGATCTCGCCGCTATCGACACGGGCGCGCTGGGTGACAGGTTCCCAATCCCAACGGCCATCGAGGCTGAACCACTGATAACGGGTCGTGATCCGGCTCAATTCCCATGACAGGGTGCCGTCCTGCGCTGCGCCATCCGGGCCGACCAGCGCCAGATCGAAGGTCGCTGTGCTGTTCTCGGGCAAGGTGTCGTCAAAGCCCGGCCTGATCCCGATCACCGGGCTTTGCGGGCGCACAGGCGCGGTCAGGCGGCGCTCGACCGGGCGCGAGGCCCCGTCGATCAGCGTCGCAGTCACATTCAGCGCATAGGGCCGCGCGTCCATGGACAGGCGCTCGAGCGGCAGGGCCGTGATCAGCGTGCCCTCGGTATCGGTCAGCTGGCCGCGCGCGAACATGCGACGCTGCGGGTCGATGCGCTGGTCATGGCGGCCGAAACGGTAGCCGGGCCAGCCGTCCATCTGCGTGACCGCGCGCAATGTGGCCGAGCCTTCCAGCGACAGCCCGGCAGCAGGCGCGCCGAAGAGATGGCGGGCATCGATCTGAACCATGGGCGGGGCGGACAGGTCAACTGGCCCGTCAGTGCTGAGCGCAAGGTCGAAATCCACCCGCTCGGGCAGGAAATCCTCGACCAGCACAGTCTGGCTGGCAAGGGCAGGCGCATCCGGGTCCGAGAGCAGCTCGACCCGCCAGACCCCGCGCGGCACATCGCCGCCCAGAGGCAGCGCAAAGACATGACCGCCTGCGCGTTCCTGCTGGCTGAGGATGCGGGAATATTCCACCCCGTCAGGCCGCATCAGCCGTGCGATCATCGGCAGGCCGTGGATCGCCTGCGCGCGGTGATCGCGGGCAAGGGCCGTGACATGGATCACTTCGCCTGTGCGGTAGACGCCGCGATCCGTGGTCATGAACAGGTCGATCGGGCCAGGGGCCGCGCGGCCCGCAACGCCGCGATCCGACAGATCGAATTCGGGCTCATCGAGCGAGAGCACGGCCATGTCTTCGCCGCCCTCGACCAGCACCATCACAGGCGCGCTGGCCCCGCTGCCCTGCGTCAGGGCACCGGCAAAACGCACGTGGCCCTGCGCATCGCTGACCGCTTCGCCCAGCACGCGGTTCGAGCGCGCCAGAAGCTGGACGCGCAACCCCTCGACAGGCTGGCCATCAGACAGGCGCTGGACCACGACATGCAGCCCGTCATGCCCTGAAAGCGTGGTCAGACCCAGATCCGAGACCATGAACCACTGAAAGGCCGGAGCCGTGACCCAGGGGTCCGCGTCCGGCACAGTGGCGCGCAGCACGTAAATGCCAGGGTCGAGCGCGCCGACCTCGTCAAGCGGCAGGCGCGCGGTCGCTGTGCGGTTCAAAGCGCCCTCGACCTCGGCGCTGCCCTGCCAGAGCGGTTCGGCCAGCGCGGATTCAAACCGTTCGGCGGTCCATTGGCTCATGGCAGAGGCGAAATTGCCCTGCCGGATCGCCGTGACCAGATTGCGGTCGGACACACGCAGCAGCGCCAGATCCAGCTGACCGGCATTCACGGTCTCGACCGGCAGTGCGCGCGGGCCTGAGGCGGGCAGCACATAAGCGCGGCCCGGAAAGCGCACCAGTGGCGCGCGGTCGCGGATATAGACCTCGAGCGGCACATCGCGGGCCAGTGTCTCGCCCGAAGCCGCTGGAAGGCCCGCGCGCAGGGTCAGGCTGACATTCTCGCCATAGCTGACCCCGCTGATGCAGAGCTGCGCGCCCTCGGCCTCGACCGCCAGCCCTTGCGCGGCGCTGTGGATGAAGGGCGCGTAATCGCGGGAGGTGGAGAGAGGCTCAGAAAACTCTGCGCAGATGCGCGGGGTGGCACTGTTTGCGTCGATATCATGGCCAAAAAGCCGGAAGCCGAAACGTTCCTGCAATTCCGCCAGCAGGTCCGGGTTGATGCCGGGTTGCAGGCTGTTGGCCAGCCGCATCGCGTCGAGCGCGGACTGGCCGCGGAAGCTGGACTGGAAGGCCTGGGCCATGACGACCAGCGCTGCCGCGCGGTCGCTGTCCTGCGGCAGGCGCAGGGTTGCATTGAGCGCCGCGCTCGCGGCTGCGCGGTTGAGTGCACTGCGCTGCTGGCCGTCGCGCGCGGCCTGCTGGCGCAGGGCGCGGGCATGGGCCAGCCAGGCCGCGCCGCTGTCATTCACGGTGACCGCCGCGCCGGTCCACATGGCTGCCGAATCACCGAAGCGGCCTTCCAGCAGCGCCGATTCGCTCATGTCATTGGCGAAATAGCGATTGGCCATGGTCTCGGCTTGCGCCCGCGCATCGTCGAAATCATCGCGGCGCAGGAAGCCCAGCGCCGGGCGGGTATCGCGGGCCAGCGCCAGCGCGCTGTCGGACACTTGTGTAACGACGCCCGAGACCGCGCCTTCGAAGAAATTGGCATGACCCAGCGCTGATTTCGGGAAACAGGCCCCGGCGCGCTGGTTGAAGGTGAAACCGGCGCAATGGTCCAGCCGCAGGCAGGTGGCATGGCATTGCTCGAGCGTGGTGTTGAAGACCGGCGTCAGGTCGCCGCCAGGGAAATCAGTGTTTGCCTGCATTGTGGCGAAACGCTGCGGGATTGGCGTGTCCTGTGCCTGCGCTGGTGGCACGAGCGCGAGGGCAAGCACAACCGCGAGCGTTGCAAGGGGGGCTTTCCGCCCCCCGCCATGCGCTGCATGGCCCCCCCCGAGAGTATTTTGGGCAAGATGAAAATGAAACATAGAGCCTCCGGCAAAGCGATTTGCGGCAGGCTAGCATGAGATGCTTTTGCGATAAGCGGGATTCTGCCCAACCACACGCGCTTGTGTCATTGCGTGGTTCCGGACGGTGCAGAACCTATTGCGCGCGCACTTCGCGCACCCAGGCGACGATCTGCGCGCGCTGATCCCTGTCCATCTGGATG
>SKRP01000018.1 GCA_007118445.1 Natronohydrobacter sp. | reverse complement strand
CCGTCTGGCGAAATCACGACCGCACCAATGCGTTTCTCGCCCAGAATCCTGACGGCATCGGCCAGCGTCGTTCCGGGCTCCAGCGTGAGCACCCCTTGTTGCGCCTTGTTGCGAATGATCTGACTGACAAGCATGGCGTCCGCCCTCCTCTGACCCTATGCGCTTTAGGCAAGGGTCTGCCAGCGCCCGCAGAGTGTCAAGCGAAATCCGGTCAATAAGATGAAAGGCTTATCCCGCGCGCTGGCTGGCCAGAATTGCGGCTTCGAACTCGGCACAGAGCAATTCCGGCGGCTCCATCCCGACCGAGACGCGGAAAAACCCCTCTGTGATCCCCAGCGCCGCGCGCCCGTCCGCACCGAGACCGCGATGCGACGAGCTGGCCGGATGCGACAGCGTGGTGCCGATATCGCCCAGAGTGGGCGCGAAAGGGATATTCTCTGCCGCGCGTGTCAGCCGGTTCGCCGCTGCGCGCCCGCCGGTGATTTCGAAACTGACCATATGCCCGCCCCGCGCACCCAGCAGCGCCGCTGCGCGGTTATGGTCCGGGTGATCGGTCCGTGTCGGATAGAGCACCCGCGTCACACCGGGCAGCCCGGCCAGATGATCCGCAAGCGCCTGCGCGCTGGCCTCGGCCCGGTCATAGCGCAGATCGAAGGAATACAGCCCGCGTTCGGCCAGCCAGCAATCGAACGGGCTGGGGGTCATGCCGGTGGTGGTCGCGAAATCATAGATCGCGCGCGCAAGCGCCGGGTCGCGCGCGGCGACATAGCCCAGCGTCGCATCCGAATGACCCGCAAGCAGTTTCGTCACCGAATGGATCACGATATCCGCCCCATGCGCGAAGGGCTGGAACCCGCGCGGCGTGGTGAAGGTATTGTCGATCGCAACCAGCACGCCGCGCGCCTTCGCGCCTGCGATGATGGCGGGGATATCGGCGACGCGCAGGGTCGGGTTGGACACCACTTCGAGCAGGATCAGCCTTGTCTCGGGCCGGATTGCTGCGACAAAACCCGCTGCATCGGTCGGATCGGCCAGCGAGGTCTGCACCCCCAGCCGGGGCAGATCGTCGCGCATCATCCGCAGCGAGCGCCCGTAAAGCTGATCGCCGCCCAGCACATGATCGCCCGCGCGCACGAGCCCCATCAGCACAGCGGCGACAGCGGCCATGCCCGATCCCAGCACGATCCCACCTGTCGCGCCTTCCATCTGGTCAATCTTGCGCGCCAGCACTGTGGCGTTGGGATGGCCTTCGCGCGCATAGGTGTAGCCCTCGATCTGCCCCTCATATTGCGCATCCAGCATATCCGGGTCGGTCGAGGCATAGACCACCGAGGGCTGAATCGGTGTGCCCACGGGCCGCGAGGCGGTTTCGGGCCAGGCCATGCGCCGCACCAGAACCGGTTTTTCATCCATTTCTTGCTCTCCTGAAACTTTCTGCCCGAAACTGTTTGCCCGGTGGCTGGCCCGGACTGCCCTTGCGGCATGGCCCGCGCTTCAGCGCCGGCCCGCGGACCCCTCGATGGGGTCCAAGGGCCGTCCCCCCTCGCGCAGCACCAGCCGGGCATGTTCCTGAATCGCGAACCGGTCGGTCATGCCCGAGACATAATCCGCCACGATCCGCGCGAGTTCTGTCTCGGAGCGCGCGGCCTCGACATCGCGCCGCCATTCCCCGGGCAGCAGTTCCGGCTGCGCCAGATAAAGCGGGAACAGATCGCGCACCATCCCCGTGACCCGCGCCCGCATCGCCACGACCGAGGGCGCGCGATACATATGCGTGAACAGAAACTGCCGGATCACCTTCAATTCGCGGAACAGCCGGTCCGAAAAGCGGATGATCTTCAGCCGCAGATCGCGGATATCCTGCGCGCAGGTCAGATCCGCCGGTCCCAGCCGGGTGCCCGCGACGAGCAGCACATCCTCGACCATCACCCCGAAGACACGGCGCAGCGCCTCATGCCTGCGCCGCATCGGCTCCAGCCCCGGATAGAGCCGGTCCACCTCGGCGAAGGCCGGGCCGGTGATGGGCAGGTCCATAAGATCCTCTTCGGTGAACAGGCGCGAGCGCAGCCCGTCATGCAGATCATGGTGGTTATAGGCAATGTCATCGGCAATCGCGGCGACCTGCGCTTCGGCGCTGGCATAGCCCGAAAGCTCCAGATCGAAACCTGCATTGCACTCGACCAATGCGTAAGGGATCGCTTCACCCTTGAGCGGATGCCCGTCGCGGTCCGTCACTGGCCCGTTATGCTTGGCGATGCCTTCGAGCGTTTCCCATGTCAGGTTCAGCCCGTCGAAATCCGCGTAATGCCGCTCCAGGCTGGTGACGATCCGCAGCGCCTGGGCGTTATGGTCGAACCCGCCATGGGGGGCCATCAGATCACAGAGCGCATCCTCGCCGGTATGCCCGAAAGGCGGATGGCCCAGATCATGCGCCAGCGCAATCGCTTCCGCCAGATCCGTGTTCAGCCCCAGCGCTCCGGCCAGTGTGCGCGCGACCTGCGCGACCTCGATGGAATGGGTCAGCCGGGTGCGGTAATAGTCGCCCTCATGCTCGATGAACACCTGCGTCTTGTGTTTCAGGCGACGAAAGGCCGAGGAATGGATGATCCGGTCGCGGTCGCGCTGATAGGGCGAGCGGAAAGTGCTCATCGCCTCGCGATGCTGCCGTCCGCGCGAGTCGTCGGGGCGCGTGGCATAGGCTTTGAGCATGATTTCTCCCGTCATCTTGTCGCAGGCCGCGTTTCAGACTATATTCCGAGCGAAGTTATCAGAATTGGATGCGTGTTGATGTCATCGACCCTGACCCTGCCCCCGCGAGTAAGTGACCGTGCCTTTGCCCGTCTGGCCGAGATTGCCGAAGATACCGGCGAGGTCAAGGCCCTGCGTGTGGCCGTGAATGGCGGCGGCTGTTCGGGGTTTCAGTATGATATCCGTTTCGACGAGCCTGCTGCGGATGATCTGGTGCTGGAAAAGGCCGGCCATCAGGTCCTGATCGACCCGGTGTCGCTGCCTTTCCTGCAAGATGCGGTGATCGATTTCACCGAAGAACTGATCGGCGCGCGCTTTGTGATCGACAACCCCAATGTCTCTTCGAGTTGCGGGTGTGGCATATCTTTCTCGATGTAAGCTGCGCGCGCAGGCATCACGGAGTTTTTGCCCCGAAAATCGCTGGTTTTTATTGACCGCCAGTCAATAAAGCATCACATCACGCGAAAGCAAAGATGGGGTGCATGTGTGAAACCGGAAGCCATTACAACAAGCTATCGCCGCTGGGCGCCTGTCTATGACATGACCTTCGGGCGGATCACCCATGCCGGGCGACGCCACGCGACCAAAGTGGTCAATGAAACCGGCGGCAAGGTGCTGGAAGTGGGGGTCGGGACTGGCCTGGCGCTGCCCTACTACAAGGGCAATGTGCAGGTCACCGGCATCGATTTTTCCGAGGATATGCTCGGGCGCGCCCGCGCCAAGGTGACTGAGGAAAACCTGACCCATGTCACCGATTTGCGGCAGATGGATGCGCGGCAGCTCGATTTCCCCGATAACAGTTTTGACACCGTTGTCGCGATGCATCTGATCTCGGTCGTGCCCGACCCGGAACAGGTGATGGCGGAAATGGCGCGGGTCTGCAAACCGGGCGGGCAGATCCTGCTGGTCAATCATTTCGCCCGCGACGAGGGCTGGCTGGCCTGGTTCGAGCGCAAATTCGCCCCGTTTGCGGATTATCTCGGCTGGCATTCCAACTTCCCGAAAACCCGCGTGCTCGGGGTTCAGGACCTGCAGCTGATTGAAGAAAAACCGCTGACCGCGCTGGGGCTGTTTACCTTCCTGCGGATGGAAAAAGCCGCCTGACCCGGGTGAGCGGCGCAGTCATTCAAGCCAATGCCCCGGCGCATTCCAGGCGCGGCGTGCAGCATCGCGCGCCTCGGCAATGCAAGTGCCGGGCATATCCGCGCAGGCGCGCTGGTCGCGCGGCGCCTGCTGTTGACCTGCGCGTGTCACGGCGCTGAACTGTGACAGCAAAGCCTTGTCAGACCCGTAAAGAATCGCCCTCAGGGGCAGAAGATTCGCGCGCAGCATGGGGTGCCCTTTCTTCATGTATCGTAATGTAAATCCCGGATGGCATTTCCATCCTTGATATTTACAGCCCCATGACCCACAATGAAAACGAATGTTCTTGATGTGATGGATCAGGTATTGTGATATGAAGCGCAATCTCGACATGACGGCCCTGCGTGCGGTTCTGGCGGTGCAGGATCAGGGCGGTGTCACCCGTGCGGCCAGCGTTCTGAACCTGACGCAATCGGCTGTGTCCATGCAGATCAAGCGGCTGGAGGACAGTCTTGGCCTCGCGCTGTTCGAACGCCGCGGCCGCGCTATGCTGCCCACGGCTGCGGGCGAGCAGCTGATCTCCTATGCGCGCCGGATGCTGGCGCTGAATGACGAGTTGGTGGGTCGGCTGACCGATGCGGATCTGTCGGGGGAAATCCGGCTGGCCGTGCCCTACGACATCGTCACACCGGTCATTCCGCCGATTCTGCAGGCGTTTCAGCGCGCCTATCCGCGGATGAAGGTGCAGTTGCAGGCGACGCATACGCAGAATGCGCTGCAGCTCTTTCGCGAGGGCGGCTGCGATCTGATCCTGACCACCGAGGATATCTGCCCGCCCGAGGCCGAGACGCTCTGCGAGCGCGATCTGGTCTGGATCGGGGCGCGCGGCGGCACATGCTGGCAGGAACGGCCCCTGCGGCTGGCGGTCGGGCGCTATTGCGCTTTTCGGGCCGGCGTCATCCGCGCGCTGGACAAGGCCGATATTGCCTGGGTGGCGGCGGTCGAGAGCGAATCCGACCGGACGCTGGAAGCGGCGGTGACCTGCGACATGGCCGTGCATACGCTGCTGGCAGGGACAGAGCCGGACAGCACCGAACGGATCGAACATGGCGGGGCGCTGCCTGCGCTGACACGCCAGAAGATCAACCTCTATCTGCACGAGAACGAGACTGCGCCGGGTATCATCGCGCTGGCAGAGGCGATGCGCGATGGTTGGGCGCGCCGTGCTCTGGCTGCATGAGACGGGCCGCGCACCCCGGGACACGTAGGGTGCGTGGCGCGCCACGCACCCTACAAGCTTGTTACAGGCGCTTACTTATACGCCTTGATCTGCCCTGATTTCAGCCGCAGCAGATAGCTGTTCAGCTCACGCTTGACGATCGGCATCAGGAAATACAGCGCGATGATGTTGAAGATCGCCATCGAGAACAGCGCCGCATCCGAGAAATCGATCACGGCATTCAGGCTCGACACCGCCCCCACGAAGATGAAGAAGCAGAAGATCAGCTTGAAGACCAGCTCCTTCGTCTCGCCTTCGCCGAACATATAGGTCCAGGCTTTCATCCCGTAATAGGACCAGGTCAGCATCGTCGAGAAGGCGAACAGGAACACCGCCAGCGACAGTGCATAAGGCGCCCATGAGAACGCTGCCCCGAAGGCTGCAGAGGTCAGCGGCACGCCTGCGCCCACGCCTTCGGCATTGGCGATCCGGCCATTTTCATCGAGGATATACAACCCCGTATTGGCGTCGATCAGCAATTGCTGGGTAATGATGATCACAAGCGCGGTCATGGTGCAGATGATCACAGTGTCGATGAACGGCTCGAGCAGCGACACGAAACCTTCGGTCACCGGCTCCTTGGTGCGCACGGCTGAATGCGCGATGGCCGCCGAGCCGATCCCGGCCTCATTGGAAAACGCCGCGCGCCGGAAGCCCTGAATGATCGCCCCGATCATCCCGCCGACAATCCCGGTATCGGTGAACGCCCCGCGGATGATCTCGCCAAAGGCCCAGCCGATCATGTCCCAGTTCAGGATCAGGATCGCCATGCCGACCAGAAAATAGCCGCCGCCCATGAAAGGCACGACCTTTTCCGTCACCCGCGCGATCGATTTGATCCCGCCCACGATCACGATGAACACGATCCCTGACAGGATCAGCCCGGTGATCCATGTCGGCACCCCCAGCACGCTTTCGACCTGGCTGGCGGCCTGATTGGCCTGGAACATGTTCCCGCCGCCAAGCGCGCCCAGCACGCAGAAAATCGAGAACATCACCGCCATGAACCCGCCCAGCGGCAATCCGCGTTCGGCAAAGCCTTTCTTGATGTAATACATCGGCCCGCCCGAGACGCTGCCATCGGGGTATTCATTGCGGTATTTCACGCCGAGCGTACATTCGGTGAATTTGGTCGCCATGCCAAAAAGCCCGGCCAGGATCATCCAGAATGTCGCGCCCGCGCCGCCGATGGACACAGCGACAGCGACACCGGCGATATTGCCCAAGCCCACTGTGCCTGACAGCGCGGCGGTCAGGGCCTGAAACGGGCTGACCTCGCCTGCGTCGCGCGGATCGGAATATTTCCCGCGCACGATCTGCAGCGCATGGCCGAAGGCCCGCACCTGAATGAAGCCGAAATAGAAGGTGAAAACCAAAGCCCCCAGAACCAGCCAGCCCACGATCCAGGGCACCCCTGTGCCGGGCAGATCGGCGAAGATCAGATTGACGAACCAGGTGGTCGAAGCCGCGAAAATCTCGTCCACGCGCTCGGCCACCGAGGCCTGGGCCGGGCTTGCCAGCAGCGCTGCTGCGGCCAGCGCCGCGAAACTGTATTTCATGTCAATTCTCCTGAAATCCATTAAGGAACAATCGTGCAGGGCACCGGGGCCACCTGCGCCAGCGTGCCCGCCACAGAGCCGAACAGCCGGGCCTGCAACCCTTTCTCGCCGGTCCGCCCGACAATGATCTGGGTCGCCGCGAATTCCTTGGCCAGATCGCCCAGCACCTCGGCGACATGGCCGTAGCGCACCACCGTTTCAACGCTCAAGCCCTCGTTGGTCAGTCTCTTGCGCACCGGGTCCAGAATGACCGTCTTGGCGCGGCCCACCTCGTCATTGCGCCGCTTGTGGCGCTCGGCCACTTCTTCGGCGCTGAGGAAGGAATAGGGCGACCATTCCAGTACATGGGCCAGCAACAGGCGCGCCTCGGAGGCGCGCGCCCGTGCGGCCCCGAAACTCAGCGCGCGATCACTCGCCGCGCTGCCGTCATAGGCAATGAGATAGGTTTCAGGCATCTGTCCTCTCCTGTCGGTTTCTTGGATTCTCGCCAGGTCAGAGAATACATGACTCTGTCATAATCCAATTCGGTTTTTGCAATTGTCCGCCCAAAGCCCTGAATTATGCGACAATTCACCATTAACTTTGTCATTCGCCGAAATTTGTGGCGTGGAATCGCTGTTCTCGGAAAGATCGACTGCGTCCGGATGCGCGCGCCGGACCACGACAACCCGTTGGCCCGCTCCGCGCAGGGCTTGCCCCCATGATCGTGCTGACCTACACCGGGACCAGTTGAGACAAGAGCCAGAGCCGATGACAGATACCAGTGCTGCGCTGGATGCGCGCGCAAAATCCAGAAACATGGGCGCGCTGAAGGGATTGTGGCCGTTCATGCGGCCCTATCGCGCGATGCTGGTGCTGGCCATGATGGCGCTGATCGGCACTTCTGCGATCACGCTGGCACTGCCGCTTGCGGTCCGCCGCGTTGTGGACGGGTTCGAAGCCCGCGAAATGGCACTGCTGAACAATTATTTCGCAGGCGCTTTCGGCCTCGCCCTGCTGCTCGCGCTGGGCACCGGGCTGCGCTATTATTTCGTCACCCGGCTGGGCGAACGGCTGGTCGCCGATATCCGCAAGGCGCTGTTTGCCCGCGTCATCGACCGTTCGCCTGCCTTCTATGAGCGCATCATGACCGGCGAGGTGCTCTCGCGACTGACCACCGATACCACGCTGATCCAGTCGGTGGTGGGCTCGTCGGTCTCGATCGCGCTGCGCAATGCGCTGACGCTCACCGGCGGGCTGGTGCTGCTGGGGCTGACCTCGGCCAAGCTGATGGGGTTTGTGCTCTTGATGGTGCCTGCGATCATCGTGCCCATCGTGGTGATGGGGCGCAAGCTGCGGCGGCTGAGCCGCGAGAATCAGGACTGGATCGCAGCGTCCTCGGGCAATGCCTCGGAAGCGCTCTCGGCGGTCCAGACCGTGCAGGCCAATACGCATGAGGCGGCCAGCCGCTCAGGGTTTGACGATGTGACCGAAACGGCCTTCGGCGTGGCCAAGCGGCGGATTTTCACCCGCGCGGCGCTGACGGTGATCGTGATATTTCTGGTGTTTGCAGGGATCCTCGGCACGCTCTGGGTGGGCGCGCGCGATGTTGCGGCAGGGGTGATGACGCCGGGCGAGCTGGCGCAATTCGTCATCTATGCGGTGATCGTGGCCGGGTCCGTGGGCGCGCTGTCCGAGATCTGGTCAGAGCTGCAGCGTGCGGCGGGTGCAACTGAGCGGCTGGTGGAATTGCTGCATGATGTGGACAGCGTGCAGGACCCGGCGAACCCTGTCGCCCTGCCCCGGCCCACGCGCGGCGCGGTCAGCTTTGACGCAGTGAGTTTCCACTACCCGTCCCGGCCCGGCCAGCAGGCGCTGCAGGATGTCAGCCTTGATGTGGCACCGGGCGAGACTGTTGCGCTGGTCGGGCCGTCGGGCGCGGGCAAGACCACGATCCTGCAGCTTCTGATGCGGTTCTATGATCCGCTGTCGGGCCATGTGCGCGTTGACGGGGTGGACCTGCGCGACATGGCACGCTGTGATTTCCGTCAGGCAATTGCGCTGGTGCCGCAGGACCCGGTGATCTTTGCCGACTCGGCGCTCGAGAATATCCGCTTCAGCCGCCCTGATGCCTCGGATGCGGAAGTGGTCGAGGCCGCGCGCGCAGCCGATGCAGATGCCTTTATTGCGCGTCTGCCCGAGGGCTATACCACCACGCTGGGCGAGCGCGGGGTGATGTTGTCAGGCGGGCAGCGCCAGCGTATCGCGCTGGCGCGCGCGATTCTGCGCGATGCGCCGATCCTGCTGCTCGATGAGGCGACCAGCGCGCTCGATGCCGAATCGGAAGCAGCGGTGCAGCGCGCGGTCGATCACCTGTCGAAGGACCGCACGACCATCGTCATTGCGCACCGGCTGGCGACAGTGAAACAGGCCGACCGGATCGTGGTGTTTGACGAGGGGCGCATCATTGCGACTGGCACACATGATGAGCTGGTCGCCGAGGGCGGGCTCTATGCGCGGCTGGCGAGGTTGCAGTTCACGGCAGATCGTGCCGCGTGATCTGGCTGTAAGGTGCGTGGGAACCACGCACCCTACCCTTACTCGAAATGGTGTCGTATCCGCCGCACCATCGCCCAGACCCCCAGCACGACCGCCGGGGCCAGCAAGGCCATGGCCATTGTCCGCGACAGGCCCAGCGGCTCGACCAGCGGCATGGCCATATAGGCCACCAGATTGACCGCGTAATAGCTGATCGCCACGACAGACAGCCCTTCGACCGTATTCTGCAGCCGCAATTGCAGATCCGCCCGCCGGTCCATGCTTTCAAGCAGTTTCTGGTTCTGCGCCGAGCGCTCGACATCGACCCGCGTGCCCAGAAGCTGGCCGGCCCGCATCGCGCGTTCGGCCATCTTGCTCAGCCGCGCTTCCGCTGATTTCACGGTCCGCATCGCCGGATCATAGCGCCGTGTCATGAATTCATGCAGCGACTGGCGATCGGCGAAACGCGCTTCGCGCAGCACCTCGACACGCTGATTCACCAGTGCCTCATAGGCCCCGGTCGCCCCGAAGCGGAACGAGGTCTCGACCATCATGTTTTCCAGCTCGGACGAGATGCGCAGCAGCGCGTCCAATGTTTCATCCGAGCGCGATTCGGGGGATTTCATCTCGCGCGTGAGCCGCGACAGCTCGTCATCGAGCGCATTCATCTGTGCCGACAGCCCGCGCGCGCGCATCAGCCCCAGCATCGAGATTGTGGTATAGGTCTCGATCTCGCAAAGGCGCTGGATGATCCGCCCCACGCGGCGCCCGCCCGTGCCGGGTTTGACAAACACCGCCATACGCACATGGCCTGCGCGGTCGATGCGGAAATCGCTGGCGATCACCGCAGACCCGTCGAGCACATAGGCCGCAGCCAGGCTTTCGGGCACGAACCAGTCCATCAGCTTGGCCGACATGGCCGCTGGTGTCTCGCTCATCTCCTCGATCTGGAAGATGATCGAGGTCAGCCGCTTGCCCTGCGCCCCGGCCAGCCAGGCTTCGGGAAACACGTCAAAAGCCGCCGGGTCGAAGGGCCGCGCCGCCTGCCCCTGCTCGAAGGCCGTATAGGTCACGAATTCCGTGTGGCTTTCCCATTTCAGATGGTGCCGGCCCAGATCGCTGGAATGATGCGTGGCCTCGGGCGGAGGATGGCCTGCGCCGTGACGGTCCAGCAGCGCGAGCAGATGCGCCCGGTCGCGGCCCCGGTCACGCTTGGCAGCTTCGCGTTCGGGTTTGAGCGCGATGAACACGGCCACGCCCGGCACCGGGACCCGCGCCGCAGGGCGGGCATGCAGCTCGTTGACCAGAGCATAGCGATGGGGGTGGTCCTCGATCGGGGGCATCTGCCTCGCCTTGATACTGCGCGCACGGATCGCATGATATGCTGCAGTGCCGCAAAGGAAAGCCCGCAACCGGCACACTGTCGCATGATGGCATTTATGCCACAGGCCGGGCTCCGGGTGCCGCGCGGGAGAGTGAAAAGGAACACGCCACTCCCGGAACGGGAGTGGCGTGTCAGATCCGCATCGGATCGCGAGCGATCAGGACGCCTCAGAGATGAATTTCACTGCATCGCCGAAGGTCTGGATATTCTCGGCCGCATCATCGGGGATTTCGATGCCGAATTCTTCCTCGAAAGCCATGACCAGCTCGACCGTGTCGAGGCTGTCTGCGCCCAGATCGTCAATGAAGGACGCGCCCTCGGTGATCTTGCCTTCATCGACGCCCAGATGCTCGACGACGATTTTCTTCACGCGATCCGCGATATCGCTCATGTTCTTCCCCTTAGGTTTCGCCGCGCCTGCGCGGCCTGATGTCCCTCATCCGTCGCTCGGGCGACAGCATAATGCGCGCCCCTTAAGCGCAATGATCCGCCGGGTCAAGTCTCGTGGATGGCCCGGTCAGGATTGGCGCTGCTATAGCACAGCGGGCGCGCGGCACAAATGATTCCGCATCTCAGACCATCGCCATGCCACCATTGATATGCAGGACCGCACCGGTGACATAGCTCGCTTCGGGGCTGGCCAGATAAAGCACACCTGCGGCGATCTCCTCGGGCGTGCCCATGCGACCTGCCGGGATACGCTGGTTGATGGTGTCGGCTTGCGCCTCAGACAGCGCCTCGGTCATGGGGGTCGCGATAAAACCGGGTGCGACGCAATTGACGGTGATCCCGCGCGAGGCCACTTCCTGCGCCAGCGCCTTGGACAGCCCGACCAGCCCGGCCTTGGACGCCACATAATTGGCCTGACCGGGATTGCCGGTCGCGCCGACCACCGACGAGATATTCACCACCCGCCCCCAGCGCGCTTTCATCATCCCGCGCAAGCTGCCGCGCATCAGCCGCATGGAAGCGGTCAGGTTCACATCCAGCACATCGGCCCATTGCTCATCCGACATGCGCATCATCAGCGTGTCGCGGGTGATCCCGGCATTGTTGACCAGAATATCCAGCGCGCCCATCGCCTCGGTGGCGGCTTTGGGCAACGCGTCCACGCTGGCCGGGTCCGACAGGTTGCAGGGCGTCACATGCGCGCGCGCGCCCAGTTCTTCAGCCAGCGCCTGCAGCGGGGCCTCGCGCGTGCCCGACAGCGCGACAGTCGCGCCCGCACCATGCAGCGCGCGGGCGATGGCAGCGCCGATGCCGCCTGAAGCGCCTGTAATCAAAGCGGATTTTCCGGTCAGGTCGAACATGGCTTTCCTTTCAGTGATCTGATGCCAGCAGGTCATGCGCTGCGCTCTATATCAATCGGGGGACGCTGATGCCATGACGAAGTTTTGGCTTGCCGCCCCTGCGGGAACCGGCAACTGATAGGCGTTTGGGAGGATATCCGGGATGATGACGAAAGATGAACTGACCGATCTGTTTCGTATCGGAGTTCGGGCTGCAGACCCTGTGCGCGCAGTGCAGGCCAGCCTGGGCAGTGCCCCCCTGCCTGCCCATGCGCGCCTGTTTGTGCTGGGACTGGGCAAGGCCGCTTGCGCCATGACGCGCGCAGCACTTGCGGTCCTGCCCACCCCTGCCGCAGCGCTGGTGGTCACGAATTACGAGAATGCCGCCGATGTCGCGGGCGCAGAGATCATGACAGCCGGTCATCCGGTGCCGGATGAAAACGGGCTGCGCGCCGCACAGGCGACAGAGGCCATGCTGGCGCAGGCCGGGCGCGATGACCGGGTTCTGGTGCTGGTCTCGGGCGGCGGCTCGGCGCTGCTGCCTGCCCCCGCCTATGGGCTGAGCCTGAGTGACAAGGCCGAGGTGAACCGCATCCTGCTGGCAGGGGGCATGGATATTGTCGCCATGAACGCCGTGCGCCAGCACCTGTCGCGGCTCAAGGGCGGCGGGCTGTTACGCGCGGCCCACCCTGCCCCGGTCACAGCGCTGATCCTGTCGGATGTGATCGGCGATGACCTGCGCGCGATTGCCTCTGGCCCCACCGTCGCGCCGATTGCCCCGCGCGCGCATGTGGTCGAGATGCTGCGCGCCTCCGGGATGTGGGCGCGTCTGCCGGATACGGTGCAGACCGTCCTGATGCGCGCGGAAACGGAAACGGATTTGCCCGCGATGAGTGCCGGGAATCGGCTGATCGGCTCCAACCGTCAATCGCTGGAGGCCATGGCGCAGGCGCGCAGTGAGGCCCGGATTATTTCCACCGCATTGGTGGGGGATGTCGCGGATGCGGCAGAGGTCATCCTTCGCGCCATGCGTAACACCCCCGGCCCGCTGGCGCTGTTCGGTGGCGAGACCACAGTCACGCTGACCGGCACGGGCCTTGGCGGGCGCAATCAGGATCTGGCGCTGCGGGTTGCGCTTGCGCTGGACGGACAGGAGGGCTGGCGCTTTCTCTCTGCGGGCACAGACGGACGCGACGGACCGACCGACGCCGCAGGCGCGATTGTCGACGGTCACACCTGTGCGCGCATCCGGGCGGCAGGTGGCGATCCAGAGGCGCTTCTGGCCAATAATGACAGCAACCGCGCCTTGGCGCTTGCGGGCGATCTGCTGGTCACAGGCGGCACCGGGACGAATGTGGCCGATCTGCAAATCCTGTCGCTTGCGCGCTGATCCTCTTGCGAGGGGCCTGCCCCTCGCCTAAGAGGTGGCGCATGAGCACACATGACCGCCTTCTGATCATCGATTTCGGCTCTCAGGTGACGCAGCTGATTGCGCGGCGCCTGCGCGAGTTGAATGTCTATTGCGAAATCCATCCCTTCCAGAATGTGGATGATGCTTTTCTCGCGGATTTCGCGCCCAAGGCGATCATCTTCTCGGGTGGGCCGGATTCGGTGACGCGCGCAGGCTCGCCCCGCCCGCCAGCATCGGCTTTCAGCCTTGGCGTGCCGATTCTGGGCATCTGCTACGGCCAGCAGGTGATGATGCAGGACCTGGGTGGGCTGGTCGAAAGCGGCGATGGCACAGCCGAATTCGGTCGCGCGAAGGTGACGCCAGCAGGCGCGCTGCCGCTGCTTGATGGCTGGTTCGCGGATGGCCCCGAACAGGTCTGGATGAGCCATGGCGATCATGTCAGCCGCCTCGCACCGGGGTTCGAGGTCTTTGG
>SKRP01000292.1 GCA_007118445.1 Natronohydrobacter sp. | reverse complement strand
GTGATAAAATATCACACCCACAGCCGAAAAGGGGGGGGAAGCGATGGCACAGAACCCGGAACTGGCGTTGTGGCGTGCCGTGCTGGTCGCGGGGCTGAGTGATGCGGCCAAGAGCGACAAGCCCCAAGATGCGGCATGGCTACGGTCGCGCGACTTTGTGCAAGTGTGTCACTTGGCGCAGGTTGAGCCGGAGGCGGTGTTGCGGGCGTTGTGGCCAGAGCGGTTTCAGCGGCTGGGCAAAGCCGCCGCATAGCCTGTTCACGGTTGCGTGATGCGTTGGCAGGAATCACCCGGCGCGATCTGTTACCCCTATCGTTACCCCGCAAAGAAAAAGCCCCGCGCTGGCGGGGCTGTTTTTTGTCTAATTTTTTGTTTTGTTTGGTGGAGCCAAGCGGGATCGAACCGCTGACCTCTTGAATGCCATTCAAGCGCTCTCCCAACTGAGCTATGGCCCCACTGATGCGCGTCAGAACCCCGCGTGGCTGCCTCTTACGAAAGCGCGGCTGTCAACGCAACGGGAAAATGACCGTCCCGGACAGAATATCGGTCAATCCTCGTCATCGGATGCGACATCGGCCAGATCGTCCAGCGCAACTGTGTCATCATCGTCATCTTCGAGCAGCTCGTCATTGACCTCGACAGCATCATCTTCGTCATCAACCAGCAGATCGTCTTCGTCTTCCCGAGCGGTCGCGGATTTCGCCTTCAGGGTCGAGACAATCGACTCATCACGACGGTCCTGCTGGTCAACAGGGACGATCTTGCCCGTATAGGGGCTGACAACCGGGGATTTGTTCAGGTCATAAAACCGTTTCCCGGTTTCCGGGCAGACGCGCTTCACGCCCCATTCTGCGTTGGACATCGGCATTTCCTCTATTGGCGTGCCTTCCTTCAAGTGCCGTGCCGTGCCATAACTCCGTCACTCTGTAAAGCCCCGGACGCGCCTTGGAAGCGTGTGTGGCAGGCAGAACCGATATCAGGGGCAGATGGATGGGAAAAGGCAGACATGCAGGGCTCGAGGTCAGCGATGGGGTCGCGCATCTGGCCGGTTCGCCCCCGATTGCCGTGATCTTGCGGCGTTCGGCACAGGCCAGACGTCTGAATCTGCGCGTTTCCGGGCTGGACGGGCGGGTCACGCTGACCATGCCGCGCACGCTGTCGCAGGCCGAGGCGCTGGCCTTTCTGCAGGAAAAACAGGCGTGGTTGCGCAAGGCGGTAAACCGGGTGCCCGAGCGCCGCTGCGTGGCAGTGGGTGAGGAGATTCTGCTGCGAGGGGCGCTAAGGCGCATCACCGAATCGGCAGATCTGCGCCGGGTCACAGAATGCGAGGATGCGCTTCTTGTGCCGCCCGACCCGGACGGGCAGCGCACGGCCCCGCGCCTTGCAGCCTATCTCAAGACCGCAGCCCAGGCCGATCTTCTGGCCGCGTCCGACACCTATGCCCGCGCCCTCGGGCGGCCCTTCCGGATCATCAGCCTGCGCGATACGCGTTCGCGCTGGGGGTCATGCACAGCAGATGGGCGGCTGATGTTTTCATGGCGGCTGATCATGGCACCGCCGCCGGTGCTGCGCTATGTCGCGGCGCATGAGGTCGCGCATCTGCGCCATATGGACCATTCGGCTGCCTTCTGGGCCTGCGTTGGCAGGCTGATGCCGGATTATGCCGAACACCGCAACTGGCTTCGCAGCAATGGCACGCAGCTTCATGGATATTGTTTCAACGCGCGCCCGGCGGCTGAAAACGGATAGCGTTCGAGCACGTCATATTGCGCGCCATCGCTGCGCAGATGTGAGCGATAGAGCACAAGCTCGGACACCCTGAAGCTGTCGGTCCGAAAGCCGGCGTCACGGGCCACAGCGGCTTCGAGTTCAGGCTGGATGAAACTGCCGGGCCTCAGATAGGCCAGCGTGACATGCGGGCTGAACCGGCGCGCTTCCGGCGTGAACCCGCAGGCGCGGGCACTGCGCAGAAGTTTCTCATGCAGCGCGGTCAGCGCATCGCTGCGCGCGACAATGCCATGCAGATTATGCGCTTTCGACTTGCCGAACAGCCCCAGACCTTCGATGCGCAGGGTCAGTGGCGCGATTTCGAGCCGCCGCAATTCAGCGTCAAGCTCTTCAAGCTGAGGCCGCTCCGCGTCACCGAGAAACAGCATGGTGATATGGAAATTCTCGGGCGGTTGCTTGCGTTTCACCGGCATGAGAAATTGCTGCAGGACCAGCTGGCTGCGGATGGCCTGCGGGATATCCAGCGCGAGAAAGACCCGCATTGCCGACTCAGTCCGCAGCGTAGGTGGCGGCGACTTCATACATGACCGGCTCGAATCTTGCGCACATACCGGCAATCGCGCGGTTGCGCTCGCGCATTTCCGGCGTGCGCAGCATGGCCTGAAAATCCTCGCGTGCGCGCCATTGCGAATAGGTCGCGATCCGGGTCTGCGCGTCATTGACATGGATCGCCACTGCGCGAAATCCGGGCTGGTGGCGGATCACCCTGTCATAGGCATCCTGCAGCGCTTCCAGCACATCGGTGCAGGTTCCCGGTGTCATCTCGAATGTGCTGATCACAGTCTGGCCGTTATTGTCGCAAGTGATCTTCATGGATCTTCTCCTCTGTGACCATCGTTGCGCAAATGCTGTGCGAAATCAATCATGCGAAGCGACATGCCCGCGCTGCAATCGCCGAACTGTGACGGCAGGTCGCGTCCTGTTCGGGTCTATCCACTTTGACTGGCGTCATTTTTTGCGTTAGGACTAAATTGACACAAAATAGGGTATGCAGAAGAGATGATCGTCGAACTTGGACATTTCGCCCTGATCCTTGCCTTTGCCGTGGCATTGGTACAATCCGTGATACCGCTTGTCGGGGCACATAGGGGCTGGCGCGACTGGATGGTTGTCGCGAACCCGATGGCAACAGTCCAGTTCCTGCTGGTGGCATTCAGCTATGCGGCACTGACCTATGCCTTTCTGGTATCGGACTTCTCGGTCCGGCTGGTCGTGGACAATTCCCATACACTCAAGCCGCTGATCTACAAGATTTCCGGTGTCTGGGGCAATCACGAGGGCTCGATGCTGCTCTGGGTCCTGATTCTGGCCCTGTTCGGGGCATCGGCCGCCTGGTTCGGGGGCAATCTGCCCGCCACGCTTCAGGCGCGCGTTCTGGCCGTGCAGTCGGCCATTACGGCTTCCTTCATGGCCTTCACGATCTTTACATCCAACCCTTTCGTGCGGCTGGCGACGCCGCCCTTCGATGGCACTGACCTGAATCCGCTTTTGCAGGACCCCGGGCTCGCCTTCCATCCGCCCTTCCTCTATCTGGGCTATGTCGGGCTTTCGATGGCGTTCAGCTTTGCCATCGCAGCCCTGATCGAGGGGCGCGTGGACGCGGCATGGGGGCGCTGGGTGCGGCCCTGGACGCTGGCCGCATGGGTGTTTCTGACCATCGGGATCGCAACCGGGTCCTGGTGGGCCTATTACGAGCTTGGCTGGGGCGGGTTCTGGTTCTGGGACCCGGTCGAGAATGCCTCGCTGATGCCCTGGCTTTTCGCAGCGGCGCTGTTGCATTCGGCCATCGTGGTCGAGAAACGCGAGACGCTGAAAAGCTGGACCATCCTGCTGGCCATTCTCGGCTTCGGTTTCTCTTTGATGGGCACGTTCATCGTGCGCTCGGGTCTGCTGACCTCGGTCCATGCATTCGCCATGGACCCCGATCGCGGCGTGTTCATCCTGATGATCCTGGCGGCCTTCATGGGTGGGGCTCTGACCTTGTTTGCCTTCCGCGCGCCGGTGCTGGAAGCCAAGGGTGTCTTTGCGACTGTCAGCCGAGAATCGGCGTTGGTGATCAACAATGTCCTGCTGGCTGTGTCGTCCTTCGTGATCTTCATCGGCACGATGTGGCCCTTGATCGCCGAGATGCT
>SKRP01000217.1 GCA_007118445.1 Natronohydrobacter sp. | reverse complement strand
GCATTGGTCTCGATGATCGCGAGTGCTTCTTCGTTCAGCACTTCCAGATTGGGAATATTGCGCTCGATATAGCGCGCGGTCTCGATGCTGACCGCCGTGCGTGCAGCGCGCCGGGCCGCTCCGCCACCAGCGCCGCGCGTCCTGCGTCCGGCCCCTGCCGCCCGCGCGCTCTCCATTGCCTCATCCGACATGATCCGCCACCTCTTTCATGCTGCCCGACAGGGCAGCGTTCACAGGGCTTTGTTTTATGCGCCAAGCCCTCCACTCGCCAGACGATTTGCGGCGCTCTGCGGTTCATAGCGACATATTTCCGGCCTGAAGCGCGACAAATGCGGCAGGATTGCAGGTTTCCCTTGAACTCCATGCCCTGCGGCCCATATGCAGGTGCCGCCTGCCGTCTGGCGCAGACACTGTGATCGGAGCCTAGCCATGCTGGACATTCCCGCCATCCGCGACGACCTGAAAACGGTCTATGATCTTGCGCCCAACCCGGAGCTGGCGGCGTCGATGCAGACGGAATATGCCCGCATGTCGCGTGTGGTCTCGCCAGCGGATTGGGCGATCCATGCGCCTTATGTCGCTGCGATCAACGCGCTCAAACGCGAACGCAACGCGGCGATTCTGGCGCATAACTACATGACGCCCGAAATATTTCACGGCATCGCCGATGTTGTGGGTGACAGCCTGCAGCTGGCGATTGAGGCCACGAGGACCAAGGCCGATGTGATCGTGCAATGCGGCGTACATTTCATGGCCGAGACCTCGAAGATCCTGAACCCGTCCAAGACTGTGCTCATGCCCGATATGGCAGCGGGCTGCTCGCTGGCCGACAGTATCACGGCAGATGGAATCGCGCAGATGCGCGCGCGCTATCCGGGCGCGCCGGTCGTGACCTATGTCAACACCACAGCCGAGGTCAAAGCCGCCTCTGACATCTGTTGCACGTCGTCGAATGCCGCCCAGATTATCCGCGCGCTGGACGCGGAAACGATCATCATGGCCCCGGATCAGTATCTGGCGCAGAATGTCGCGGCCCAGGTGCCCGAGAAACGCATTGTCTGGTGGGAAGGCTCCTGCATCGTGCATGAGCAATACACAGCGCAGGACATCCGCGATTTCCGCGACTGGAATCCCGGCACGCGGATCATCGCGCATCCCGAATGCCCGCCTGATGTGGTGGCCGAAGCGGATTTCTCGGGTTCGACCAAGGGCATCCTCGATTATGTCAGCGCCGAGCGGCCTGAGCGGGCGATGCTGGTGACGGAATGCTCCATGGCTTCGAATATCTCGGATGCGCATCCGGATGTCGAGTTCATCGGGCCGTGCAACATGTGCCCTTTCATGAAGAAGATCACGCTCGAAAAGGTGCTGTGGTCGCTGCATACGATGACCACCCGGATCGAGGTCGAGGCGCAGGTCGCCGAGAAGGCGCGTCTGGCCGTGCAGCGGATGATTGATCTTTCCACGGCGAAAGCCTGATGCTGTGATCACAACCGAGCGCGTTGTCATCATAGGCGCCGGGCTTGGCGGGCTGTATGCGGCGCTGATGCTGGCCCCGCGCCCGGTGCTGGTGATCTCGCCCGAGACCCTGGGCGAGGGTGCCTCGTCCGTTTGGGCGCAGGGCGGCGTTGCGGCCGCGATGGCGGCAGGCGACAGCCCCGACGCCCATGCGCGCGATACTCTGGCTGCCGGGGCCGGGACAGTGGACCCGGATATCGCAGCGCTGGTCACGCAGGCGGCGCGCGCGCAGATCCTCGATCTGACCGATCATGGCACGCCTTTTGATCGTGACGCTGCGGGCAATTACATATTGAACCATGAAGCCGCCCATTCCATTGCCCGCGTGGTGCGGGTCAAGGGTGATCAGGCCGGGCGCAGGATCATGGAAACCCTGATCGCGCAAGTAAGGGCCACGCCGTCCGTGCAGGTGGTGGAACGTGTGGTTGCGCAGGGTCTGATCACGGATAACGGGCAGGTGACCGGCGCTGTGCTTGCGCAGATCGATGGCGATCAGGTGTCGCAACCGCTGGCGCTGCACGCGCCTGCTGTGCTGCTGGCCGGGGGCGGATCGGGGGGGCTATATGCGCTGACCACCAACCCGCCGCGCATCCGGGGACAGGTGATGGGGCTTGCGGCGCGTGCAGGCGCTGTGATGGCCGATATGGAGTTCATGCAATTCCACCCGACCGCGATGGATGTCGGTCTGGACCCGGCCCCGCTTGCTACCGAAGCGCTGCGCGGCGCAGGCGCGCGACTGGTCAATTCTGATGGTGCGTTCTTCATGGAGGCCGAGCATCCACTGGCCGAACTCGCCCCGCGCGATGTCGTGGCCCGCGCGGTCTTTGCGCAGACACAGGCGGGCAAGCGTCCGATGCTTGATACGCGCATGGCCCTGGGCGCGGCCATCGCGTCAGAATTCCCCGCAGTTGCCGAGGCGTGCCGGAAGGCAGGCATTGATCCCCTGCACGCGCCCATCCCGGTTGCGGCGGCGGCGCATTACCATATGGGCGGGGTGGCCACTGATGCAGCCGGGCGTGCCTCGCTCAAAGGGCTGTGGGTCTGTGGCGAGGCGGCCTCCACAGGGCTGCATGGGGCCAACCGGCTGGCCTCGAACGGGGTGCTGGAAGCGCTGGTCTTTGCGCGCCGCGCCGCCGAGGATATCGCGGCGACCCTGCCTTCGCGTGCGGCAGCAGAGTTGCGGCTGCAGTTTCAACCCGGCGGGCAGATGCTGGACCAGGCTGCAGTTCAGGCGTTGCGCGCGGTGATGAGCGACCATGTCGGTGTGCGCCGCACGGGCCGCGGGCTGGCCGAGGCGATCACCCGGATCAGGGCGCTGGACAAGGCATATGGCCGCAGCCCGGATTTTGCCAATATATGCGCAACAGCGCTTCTGATCGCCACATCTGCCCTGCAGCGGCGCGAAAGTCGCGGGGCGCATTGGCGCGACGACTATCCCGCGCCTGACCCGCAGCTTGCCCATCGCTCACGCGTTACACTGGCGCAAGCGCAACATCTCTCCGAGGAACGCGCATGACACTTCCCCCGCTGCCCGAATTGCTGATCGAACCACTTGTGCGCGCGGCGCTGGTCGAGGATCTGGGACCCTCCGGCGATGTGACCACGCAGGCCGTGATCGCGCCGCATCTGCGCTATCACGCGCGGCTGAATGCCCGCGAGTCCGGTATCGTTTCCGGCGTGCAGCTGGCCGAACTGGCCTTCCGGCTGGTCGATCCGGGCCTCTCGGTGTCGATCCTGCGCGGAGATGGGGCAGAGGTCGGAGCCGGCGAGACGGTCATGGTCATTGACGGCGCGGCAGGGGCGATCCTGTCGGCGGAACGGGTGGCGCTGAATTTCATGGGGCGGCTTTCGGGGATTGCCACGCTGACTGCGGATTTCGTGGGACAGACCGCAGGCAGCAGAGCGCGCATCACCTGCACGCGCAAGACCACACCGGGGCTGCGTCTGGTCGAAAAACAGGCGGTGCTCCATGGCGGGGGGACAGCGCATCGGTTCGCGCTGTCGGATGCGATCCTGATCAAGGACAATCATATCGCCGCTGCCGGGGGGATCGCGGAAGTCCTGACGCTGGCGCGGCGCGCGGCCAGCCATATGCGCCGCATCGAGATCGAAGTCGACACGCTCGCGCAGCTTGACGAGGTGCTGGCCACGGGCGGCGCGGATGTGGTGCTACTGGACAATATGGCCACGGATGATCTGCGCGCGGCGGTGGACAGGGTCGCGGGGCGGCTGGTGACAGAAGCCTCGGGGAATATGCGGCTGGAACGGATTGCAGATGTCGCGGCGACCGGGGTGGATTTCATCTCGGTCGGGGCGCTCACGCATTCCGCGCAGGTGCTCGATCTGGGGCTTGATTTCTGAGCGGCCCCGGACCCCGCCCGGCGCGACCGGTTTGCAATACGCTCCCGG
>SKRP01000239.1 GCA_007118445.1 Natronohydrobacter sp. | reverse complement strand
GCCAATTCCAACTCAAGGAGAAACGACATGGAAGGCGATATCGCAGAAATGGGCAAGTTCATCGGTGTCGGTCTGACCGCCATCGGCATGGGCGGCGCCGCAATCGGTGTGGGCAACATTGCAGGCAACTTCCTGTCGGGGGCTCTGCGCAACCCGTCGGCCGCTGCTGGCCAGACCGCCATGCTGTTCATCGGCATCGCATTTGCAGAAGCTCTGGGGATCTTCTCGTTCCTCGTCGCGCTGCTGCTGATGTTTGCTGTCTGAGCCTTTCCCGACAGTATCCTAACGCTCGAAGGGGTCGCACGCGGCCCCTTCGGTGAAATCAGGGCTTAGGGGGACGACATGGCAGAAACTGCCGCATCGGGGCCGGGTATGCCCCAACTCGACATCACCACTTTCTCGAACCAGATTTTCTGGCTTCTGGTTGCAATGGTGGTGCTCTATTTCGTGATGTCGCGCGTGGCCCTGCCGCGGATTGCTGCTGTTCTGGCAGATCGCCGTGGCACCATCACCAGCGATATCGCAGCTGCCGAAGAGTACAAGCTCAAGGCGCAGGCCGCCGAGGACGCCTATCACAAGGCGCTTGCCGATGCGCGCGCCGAGGCCAACCGCATCGTCGAGGCCGCCAAGGCCGAGATGCAGGCGGAACTCGACAAGCAGATCGCCAGGGCAGATGCCGAGATCGCTGCGAAAGCCAGCGAATCCGAGGCCCGCATCCGTGAAATCCGCGACAATGCAATGGCGCTGGTGGCCGATGTGTCGCGCGATGTCACAGGTGACATTCTGCAAAGCATGGGCGGCAAGGCCGATGCGGCCAGCGTCAGTGACGCTGTGGCCGCGCGCATGAAAGGCGGTGCAGCATGATCAGACTGAGTGTCGCCGCAACTGTTCTGCTCGCCACGCCCGCGATGGCCGCAGTGGAAGGCAAGCCGTTCTTCTCGCTCTACAACACTGATATCGTGGTGTTGATCGGCTTTCTGATCTTTGTCGGTATCCTGGTCTATTTCAAGGTGCCTGCGAAGATCTCGGAACTGCTGGATGCACGCGCGGTCACCATCCAGAGCGAACTGGACGAAGCGCGCCGCCTGCGTGAAGAGGCGCTCGAACTGAATGCGTCTTTCGAGCGCAAGCAGGCCGAGGTCAAGCACGAGGCCGCCCGCATCGTGGAGAAGGCGAAAGCCGATGCCCAGCTTGCGGCAGATCAGGCCAAAGCCGATATCGAAGCCTCGATTGCGCGGCGGCTGAAAGCTGCTGACGATCAGATCGCCTCTGCCGAAGCCAATGCGCTGCGCGATGTGCGCAACATGGCGGTGTCGGTGGCCGTGGGGGCGGCAGGTGATCTGCTGGCAAAGAAAATGGACGATGCGCAGAGCGATGCGCTGTTCCGTCAGGCTTTGAGCACAGCGCAAGAGCGTCTGCACTGAGCGCCTGAACACAGAACCAGATCAGACCCGGTGCGCGCGCGCCGGGTTTTTTCATGGCTCACATGGCGCGGGCGTGCTCGAAGCGCAGCCGCGCGATTTCCTCATTGCGTTCGCTGCGCTTGAGATCACTCATCAGGGTTTCGACATAGGTCAGATGTGCCTCTGCGGCCTGTCGCGCGCCAACCGGATCGCGGGCCTGCAGCGCGTCATTGACAGCGCTGTGCTGCGCCAGCAATTCATCGCGCGTGCCGCGCTGGCGAAAGATCATCTGACGATTGTAGAACACGCCTTCATGCAGCAGATTGAACATGGCGCGCATCATGTGCAGCATGATGATATTATGCGAGGCTTCCACGATGGAGAGGTGAAATTCGGCATCCAGCCGGGCCTCTTCGCTGGGGTCGCGTTTCTGATGCGCCGCTTCCATCTTGCGATAGATCGTATCGATGACCCGCAGATCCATATCCGACCCGAAACGCGCGGCGCGTTCGGCCGACATGCCTTCAAGATCGCGGCGGAAGCTGATGTAATCGAACAGCGCTTCATCATGATCCGAAAACAGACGCACCAGCGACTCCGAAAACGCCGCGTCGAGCAATTCGGCGACGAACACCCCCGCCCCGGCCCGCGCGGTCAGCAGGCCGCGCTCCTGCAATTCAGCAATCGCCTCGCGCAGCGAGGGCCGCGAGACGCCCAGTTTCTCGGCCAGTTCACGCTCCGAGGGCAGTCTTTCGCCAGGCCGCAGGATACCGCGCAGCAGCAGCAGCTCAATCTGGCGGACGACACTGATCGAGAGTTTTTCGGGCTGGATGCGCTGAAACGGCATGAGGGCTCCAATTCAGGAAAGGCGTTGGAAACTGCCCGAAATTTGGGCCGTTATTGGTCAAAAGATATGACCACCCTGCGCGATGCGCAAGAAAAAAGGCCAATCATCGGGATTGGCCTTTTTCCGTGATGGGGTTCTGTCAGGCAGGTTGATGCGGGCGGATGAATATTTCCACGCGACGATTCTGGCGACGACCTTCGGGTGTGTCATTGCTTGCCACAGGCTGGGTCAGGCCGCGCCCGATGGTCTGGATCCGGTCTGACGCCACATTCTGGCTACGCAGCACCTGCGCGACCGATTGCGCACGGCGCTCTGACAGGCCCTGATTATGCGCCGCGCTGCCTGTATTATCCGTATGGCCGATCACGATGATATCGCTGCGCGGGTAATTCACCAGATTCGTGGCGATCGCGCGCAGATCCTGTTGCAGATCCGGGCGCAGGCTGGCGCTGTCCACCGCAAAGAGCAAATCCTGCGGCAGGGTCAGGATCAGTTCCTGCCCGGTATTCCGGATATCCACATTATCGCCCAGCTGACGGCGCAGATCGGCGGCCTGACGGTCAAGCTGCTGACCGATCAGCGCCCCGGCCGTGCCACCGACCACCGCACCGGCGACCGCGCGGCGGGCGCTGCCATCCCCGGTTGCGGCCCCGATGACACCGCCAACAGCCGCGCCCGTGATCGCGCCACCCAGCGTGCGGTTCTGTGGATTATTCGGGTCCGGCGCGCAGGCGGCCAGAGCAAATGCAGTCGCGCCAAGCAAAAGCGCAGGGGTGGTCCGTTTCATCATAACCCTCCGGATAAGCAGAATATCCCCTACTTCTAACACGCCCATCGCGTCATTACACGATCCGTTGAGCACGCAGAGGGACCGCGCGATTTTCCGCTCAGGGCGCTGCGTCCCGCCGAGCCGCTTCCCAGGCCAGCATGGCGCGTTTGCGCTCGAGGCCCCAGCGATAGCCCCCAAGGCCGCCAGCGCCGCGCAGGCAGCGATGACAGGGGATCAGAAACCCGACCGGATTGCGCCCGACCGCTGCCCCCACAGCGCGCGCGGCTTTCGGTGTGCAGACCCGCGCCCCGATCGCGCCATAGCTGGTGACATGGCCCGATGGGACATGCAGCAGCGCTTCCCAGACCTTGATCTGAAACGGTGTGCCGATCAGATGCAGGGCCACATCACCCGATTGCGCGAAAGCCGCTGTCACATGCGGTTCGGCCAGCGATGCATCCTCGCGCAGATCGGCTTTCGGCCAGCGGCGGGCCATATCGGCCAGACAGGCGGCCTTGTCTCCGTCAGCGAATGCCAGCCCGCATAGCCCGCGCAGACTGGCCACCCCCAGCGCTGTGCCAAAAGGCGTGTCGAACCAGCCATAGTGCAGCACCAGCCCATCCCCGCGTTTCGCATACTCGCCCGGTGTCATCGCTTCCCAGCGCAGGAACAGATCGTGCAACCGCGCCTGCCCGGACAGCCCGATGCTATGCGCGGCCTCGAGTGTGGTGAACCGCGCGTCCAGCAACTGGCGTGCATGGCCGAGCGTCAGATATTGCTGGTACCGCTTGGGCGAGACCCCGACCCACTGGCTGAACAGCCGCTGGAAATGCGCGTCACTCATGCCCATCGCGCCCGCCAGGTCTGACAGCGAGCGCTGCGCGCCGCCGGGCGTGTCGATCAGGGCAATCGCGCGTTCCATGACCTGATAATGATAGCTTCTGGTGGTCTGCAGATCATCCATGCCTGTTGTCCTCTGGCCGCAGCATAAGGCTAGGGCATCGCTGGCCCGCGCGCGACACGAAAGCTGCGCATTCGGCGCATTGCACTTGCTTCACAGGTTCACTAAGCAGGGCCGGGGGATCATTTCCGGATCACAGATATGAAACTGAGCCTGTTCTTTCTGGTGCTGGGCTATCTGCTCAGCCAGTTCTACCGGTCATTTCTGGCGGTGCTGTCGGGCCTGTTGCAGGCGGATACAGGCGTCACGGCCGATGATCTGGCCTTTGCCTCTGGCCTGTGGTTTCTGACCTTTGCGCTGGCGCAATTGCCGGTCGGCTGGGCGCTGGACCGTTTCGGCCCCAGACGCACAACGGCGCTGATGCTGGGGTTGGGGGGCACTGGCGGGGCAGTCATCTTCGCCTTGGCGCAGAACGCGCTGCATATCCATCTGGCCATGGCGGCGCTGGGGGTGGGCTGCGCGCCAGTGCTGATGGCGTCCTACTACATTTTCGCGCGCAGCTTCCCGCCTGCAATCTTCGCCACGCTGGCTGGTGCCGTGATCGGCTTCGGGTCGCTGGGCAATATCCTCGGCGCGCTGCCCATGGCCTGGGCGGCCGAGGCTTTCGGCTGGCGTGCCTCGATCCTGGCCATCGGGGTCACAACAGCGCTTGTCTCTGTAGTGATCTGGGCTGTCGTGCAAGACCCGCCGCAGGCCGAGGCCCCGGATGGCGCGAAGGGAAGTGTGTTCGATATCCTGCGCATTCCGGCGCTCTGGCTGTTGCTGCCGATCCTGATCGTGAATTACGCCCCGTCCGCCGGGCTGCGCGGGCTTTGGGTCGGGCCGTATTACGCTGACCTCTACGGGGCCACGGCCACCGGGATCGGGCAGGTGACCTTGCTGATGGCACTGGCAATGATTGCGGGCAATTTCGCCTATGGCCCGCTCGACCGGCTGCTGGGCACGCGCAAGGGCGTCATTCTGGGCGGCAATCTGGCAGGTGTGGCCTGTCTGTTCGCGCTCGCTTTCTTTCCGCTCGCCGGGTTCTGGCAGGTCGGCCTGCTGCTGGCCGCAGTCGGGTTTTTCGGCGCGTCCTTCCCGATGATCATGGCGCATGGCCGCAGTTATTTCCCGCCGCATCTGACCGGGCGCGGGGTGACCTTACTCAACCTGTGCTCGATTGGCGGGGTCGGGGTGCTGCAGGTGCTGAGCGGCCCGGTCCATGCCAGCGCGCCCGCCACCCCGCCCGAGGCCGCCTATCAGACGCTGTTTCTGTTCTTCGCAGTGCTGCTGCTGATCGGCTGCATCATTTACGCCTTTACCACGGACCGCACCGATTAGCGCCCCTTCACCTTCGCCCGGAATTCGGGTAGGTGCAGCGCGACGTATGAAAAGGAGGCCGCAATGGGCTACAAGGTCGTCATCGCAGGGGCCACGGGTAATGTTGGCCGCGAAATGCTGAACATCCTCGCCGAGCGGGAATTCCCGGTCGATGAGATCGCCGTGCTGGCCTCGCGCCGCAGCCTGGGCACCGAGGTCAGCTTTGGCGACAAGACCCTGAAATGCCAGGATCTCGACACGTTCGATTTCACTGGTTGGGATATCGCCTTTTTCGCCGTGGGTTCTGACGCAACCAAGACCTATGCGCCGAAAGCCGCATCGCAGGGCTGCGTCGTGATCGACAATTCCTCGCTCTACCGCTACGACCCCGATGTGCCGCTGGTGGTGCCCGAGGTGAACGCGGCGGCGGTCGATGGCTACACCAAGAAGAACATCATCGCGAACCCCAACTGCTCGACCGCGCAGATGGTTGTGGCGCTCAAGCCCCTGCATGACCGGGCGCGGATCAAGCGGGTGGTGGTCAGCACCTATCAATCCGTGTCCGGCACCGGCAAGGATGCGATTGACGAGCTGTGGAACCAGACCAAGGGGCTTTATGTGCCCGGTCAGGAAGTCGAGCCGTCGGTCTATCCCAAGCAGATCGCCTTCAATGTGATCCCGCATATCGATGTTTTCATGGAAGACGGATCGACCAAGGAAGAATGGAAAATGGTCGCCGAAACCAAGAAGATCATGGATCCTTCGATCAAGCTGACCGCGACCTGTGTGCGCGTGCCGGTGTTCGTGGGCCATTCGGAAGCGATCAATATCGAGTTCGAGGATTTCCTTGACGAAGAAGAAGCCCGCGACATCCTGCGCGAAGCCCCTGGCATTCTGGTCGTCGATAAACGCGAGGCCGGTGGCTATATCACGCCCGTCGATTGTGTCGGCGAATACGCGACCTATATCAGCCGCATCCGGCAGGATTCGACCCTCGAGAACGGGCTGAATATCTGGTGCGTGTCCGACAATCTGCGCAAGGGGGCTGCGCTGAACGCGGTGCAGATTGCCGAAGTGCTGGGTAATCGCTGCCTGAAAAAGGGCTGACTCCGCCAGCCGCAGACCAGAGCAAGCGCAGGGCCATGACCCTGCGCTTTTTCGTTTCCGCACCAGACAGGCTGCGCAGCGTCGCACGGGTTTCGCATCGGAAATCCGCAGGGCGTAACTGGCGCGGAAAATGTCGTAATCACAGCTTACGGGCGCGGTCGGGCCCGATATGACAGGGCTGTAGCGACAATACCGCGCAGGGAGCGAAACATGGCCTTCAAGACCGACATCGAAATCGCCCGTGAGGCAAACAAGAAACCCATTCAGGAAATCGGCGCAAAGCTGGGTATCCCCTCGGAGCACCTGCTGCCGTTCGGCCATGACAAGGCCAAGGTCAGCCAGGAATTCGTGTCGGATGCGCGCGGGCGCAAGCGCGGCAAACTGATCCTTGTCACCGCGATCAACCCGACACCTGCCGGCGAAGGCAAGACCACGACAACCGTGGGCCTGGGCGACGGGCTGAACGCCATCGGCAAGAAAGCCGCCGTGTGTATCCGCGAGGCCTCGCTCGGGCCGAATTTCGGCATGAAGGGGGGTGCTGCTGGCGGTGGTTACGCGCAGATCGTCCCGATGGAAGACATGAACCTGCATTTCACCGGTGATTTCCATGCGATCACATCGGCGCATAACCTGCTCTCGGCGATGATCGACAACCATATCTACTGGGGCAACGAACTGGAAATCGACGAGCGCCGCATCAGCTGGCGCCGCGTAATGGACATGAATGACCGTGCGCTGCGCGATATGGTCATCTCGCTTGGCGGTGTGTCGAACGGTTTCGCCCGCCAGACCGGGTTTGACATCACGGTGGCTTCCGAGGTCATGGCGATCCTGTGCCTTGCCGCTGATCTGGAAGATTTGCAGCGCCGTCTGGGCGATATCGTCGTGGCTTACAAGCGCGACAAATCGCCGATCTATTGCCGCGATATCGGGGCCGAGGGCGCGATGACCGTGCTTCTGAAAGATGCAATGCAGCCCAATCTGGTGCAGACGCTGGAAAACAACCCGGCCTTCGTGCATGGTGGCCCGTTTGCCAATATCGCGCATGGCTGTAACTCTGTCGTCGCAACTCAGACCGCGCTCGGGCTGGCCGATTACGTCGTGACCGAAGCAGGTTTCGGGGCCGATCTGGGGGCGGAGAAGTTTTTCAACATCAAATGCCGCAAGGCGGGACTGAAGCCGTCAGTCGCAGTGATCGTGGCCACTGTGCGCGCGATGAAGATGAATGGCGGCGTGGCGAAAGCAGACCTTGGTTCGGAAAATGTAGACGCTGTGCAGAAAGGCTGCCCGAATCTGGGTCGTCATATCGAGAATGTGAAATCCTTCGGCGTGCCGGTTGTGGTCGCGATCAACCATTTCCATTCCGACACGGATGCCGAAGTGCAGGCAGTGAAGGATTTCGTGGCCTCGATGGGGTCCGAGGCGATCCTGTGCCGCCACTGGGCCGAAGGGTCGAAAGGCGTCAAGGAACTGGCAACCCGCGTGGCGGAACTGGCCGATGGCGATTATTCGCAATTCGCACCGCTCTATGGCGATGACATGCCGCTCTACGAGAAGATCCAGACCATCGCCCGCCGGATCTACCGCGCCGAGGACGTGCTGGCCGATGCGAAAATCCGCAACCAGCTGAAGGAATGGGAAGCGGCCGGCTATGGCAATCTGCCGATCTGCATGGCCAAGACGCAATATTCCTTCTCGACCGATCCGAACCTGCGCGGCGCACCCGTGAACCATTCCGTGCCGGTGCGCGAAGTGCGGCTGTCGGCCGGGGCCGGGTTCATCGTGGTGATCTGCGGCGAGATCATGACCATGCCCGGCCTGCCGCGCAAGCCAGCAGCGCAGACCATCCGCTTCAACGAGGAAGGGCTGATCGAAGGTCTGTTCTGATCGGGCCGGGCGGACGGCGCTCGCGTGGCTGCGCCACCCGTCGCCCCGCCCGCCCTCCCGCAGGGGCGCATTGCAACAGGCAATTGAGAGGGATAGGTACAGCGCGTGTCGTCTGCCATATAAGGACCCCTTCATGCGCCAGCCCAGCGATTGTCAGAATATGGACGAATTGCGCGCAGAAATAGACCGGCTTGATCGTGAGCTGGTCGCGCTTCTGGTCGCGCGGGCCGGGTATATCGACCGCGCGATCGATCTGAAGACTTCAGCACATCTGCCCGCCCGGATCGACGCGCGCGTGGAAGAGGTGCTGGCGAATGTCCGGAGGCTGGCCGCAGAGCAGGGGCTGGACCCGGAACTGGCAGGCGCGCTCTGGGAGCGCATCATCGAATGGTCGATAGCGCGGGAAGAAGACGTGCTTGGGCCAGAGGTCGAGGGAAAGACAGAATGACCGGGAAGATTCTGGACGGAAAGCTGTTTGCAGCGCAGATCCGCGGGCAAGTGGCAGAGCATGTGGCGCGGCTGAAGGGAAGCCATGGGCTGACACCGGGTCTGGCCGTGGTGCTGGTGGGCGAAGACCCGGCCAGCGAGGTCTATGTGCGCTCGAAGGGCAAGCAGACCGTCGAGGTCGGAATGGCCTCTTTCGAACATAAGCTCGCTGCCGACACATCCGAGGCCGATCTGCTTGCACTGATCGCCAAACTGAACGCCGATCCGGAAGTTCACGGGATTCTCGTGCAGTTACCGCTGCCTTCTCATCTGAATTCCGATCTGGTGATCAACAGCATCGACCCGGCCAAGGATGTTGACGGCTTTCACATTTCCAATGTAGGGCTGCTGGGCACGGGGCAGAAATCCATGGTGCCCTGCACGCCGCTGGGCTGTCTGATGATGTTGCGCGACCATCATGGCAGCCTGTCGGGCATGAATGCAGTTGTGGTCGGGCGCTCGAATATCGTCGGTAAGCCAATGGCGCAGCTTTTGCTGGGCGATAGCTGCACGGTCACGATTGCCCATTCGCGCACCAGCGACCTGGCCGAAACCTGCCGCCGTGCGGATATTCTGGTTGCCGCTGTGGGTCGGGCAGAGATGATCCCTGGCGACTGGGTGAAGCCCGGCGCGACTGTGATCGATGTGGGCATCAACCGGATCGAGCGCGACGGCAAGAAAGCTCTGGTCGGCGATGTGCATTTCGAATCGGCCGCCGCTGTGGCAGGTGCGATCACGCCGGTTCCGGGCGGGGTCGGGCCGATGACCATTGCCTGTCTGCTGGCTAATACGGTCACGGCTTGTTGCCGCGCGAACGGGCTGGAAGAGCCTGCTGGCCTGACCGCCTGAGGCGAGCGGATCAGGAAAAACGCCCCCGGCGATGCGCCGGGGGCCTTTTTCAGTTTACGGGATCAGCTTTTCGGTGATCAGGTCGGCCGCTTCTTCTGCACTCATCTTCGTCGTGTCGATGCGGATCTGCGGGGATTCCGGGGCCTCATAGGGCGAATCGATCCCGGTGAAGTTCTTCAACTGACCGGACCGCGCTTTCGCATACAGCCCTTTGACATCGCGCTTTTCGGCCTCTTCCAGCGGTGTGTCGATGAAAATCTCGACAAACTCGCCCGGTTGCATCATCGACCGCACCATGTCGCGTTCCGAGCGGAAGGGCGAAATGAAGGCCGTGATCACGATCAGCCCGGCATCGGTCATCAGCTTGGCGACTTCGCCCACGCGGCGGATATTCTCGACCCGGTCTGCGTCGGTGAAGCCCAGATCCTTGTTCAGACCGTGGCGTACATTGTCACCATCCAGCAGGAATGTATGCCGGTTCATCCGCGCAAGTTTCTTCTCGACGATATTGGCAATCGTCGATTTGCCCGAACCGGACAGCCCGGTCATCCACAGCACCATCGGTTTCTGGTTCTTCATGCCTGCGTGATGGTCGCGCGAGATATCCGTCGCCTGCCAGTGGATATTCGAGGCCCGGCGCAGCGCGAAATGGATCAGCCCGGCACCCACTGTGCGGTTGGTCATCTTGTCGATCAGGATGAATCCGCCCAGATCGCGACTGTCTGCATAGGGGCTGAAGGGGATATCGCGATCCGTGGTGATCGTGGCCACCCCGATGGCGTTCAGATCCAGCGATTTCGCGGCCAGATGCTCCATCGTGTTGACATTGACCTGATATTTGGGGGCTGCGACTGCGGCGCTGACGGTCTGCGGACCCAGTTTCAGCCAGTAGCTGCGACCGGGGATCAGGGCATCCTCATCCATCCAGATGACCGTCGCTTCAAACTGGTCGGCCACTTCGACCGGGCTTTTTGCGGCCGTGATGACCTGCCCGCGCGAGCAGTCGATTTCATCGGCAAAGCACAGCGTCACGGCCTGACCAGCGACCGCCATGTCCAGATCACCGTCCAGCGTGGCAATTCGCGCGATGGTCGAGGTCTTGCCCGAGGGCAGCACGCGGATTTCCTCGCCGACCGAGACATGGCCTGACGCAATCGTGCCTGCAAAGCCGCGGAAATCCAGATTGGGGCGGTTCACCCATTGCACCTGCATCCGGAAGGGCTTTTGCTGGTCAAGGGTCTGATCCAGCTCGACAGTTTCCAGATGCTCCATCAGGGTCGGGCCATCATGCCAGGGCGTATTCGCGCTGCGCGTGGTGATATTATCCCCGGCCAGACCGGAAATCGGGATCGGGGTGAAATCGGTGATCCCGATACTGTCGGCAAAGGCGCGATACTCGGTCAGAATGCGGTCGTAGGCCGCCCTGTCATAGCCGATCAGATCCATCTTGTTGATCGCCAGCACCAGATGCCGGATGCCCAGCAAATGCGCCAGATAGCTATGCCGCCGCGTCTGGGTCAGCACACCCTTGCGCGCGTCGATCAGGATCACGGCCAGATCCGCAGTCGAGGCACCTGTGACCATGTTGCGGGTATATTGCTCATGGCCGGGCGTATCGGCGACGATGAATTTGCGCTTTTCGGTCGCGAAGAAGCGGTAAGCCACGTCGATCGTGATGCCCTGTTCGCGCTCGGCGGCCAGACCATCGACCAGAAGCGCGAAATCAATCGCCTCGCCTTGCGTGCCCACGCGTTTGCTGTCCGCCTCGAGGGTCGCCAGCTGATCCTCGAAGATCATCTTGCTGTCGTAAAGCAGCCGCCCGATCAGCGTCGACTTGCCGTCATCCACCGACCCGCAGGTGATGAAACGCAGCATGGTCTTGTGCTGGTGGGTTTCCAGATAGGCGTCGATATCTTCCGCGATCAGCGCGTCGGTTCTGTAAATCTCGTTCATCAGAAATAGCCTTCCTGTTTCTTTTTCTCCATCGACGCGGCCTGATCATGGTCAATCGCACGGCCCTGACGCTCGGATGTGGTGGTGAGCAGCATTTCCTGAATGATCTCGGGCAGGGTGGTCGCGCGGCTTTCGACAGCGCCGGTCAGCGGGTAGCAGCCCAGCGTGCGGAAACGAACAGACCGCATCACAGGTTCCTCGCCTTGCAGCGGGAAACGGTCATCATCGACCATCAGCATCAGCCCGTCGCGGATCACCGTGGGGCGTTCGGCGGCGTAGTAAAGCGGCACGATCTCGATATTTTCCAGATGGATATACTGCCAGATATCCAGCTCGGTCCAGTTTGACAGCGGAAAGACCCGCATCGATTCGCCCTTGGCCTTGCGGGCGTTATAGACCCGCCACAGCTCGGGGCGCTGGTTCTTCGGATCCCAGCGATGGCTGGCCGTGCGGAAGCTGAAGATGCGCTCTTTCGCGCGGCTTTTCTCTTCATCCCGCCGCGCACCGCCAAAGGCCGCGTCAAAGCCATGCAGGTCGAGCGCCTGTTTCAGCCCTTCGGTTTTCCACATATCCGTGTGCAGCCCGCCATGATCGAACGGGTTGATCCCTTGGCGCACAGCGTCGGGGTTCTGATGGACCAGCAATTGCATCCCCGCCTTGCGTGCGGCGCGGTCACGAAGCGCATACATGTCGCGGAATTTCCAGGTCGTGTCGACATGCAGCAGCGGAAAGGGCGGCGGGGAGGGATAGAACGCCTTTTTCGCCAGATGCAGCATCACGGCGCTGTCCTTGCCGACCGAATACAGCATCACCGGCTTTTCCGCCTCGGACACGACTTCGCGCATGATGTGGATCGCCTCGGCTTCGAGGCGTTGCAAATGGGTCAGGGATCGAAGGGACATCAGCTTTCCTGCGTGAAATGGGTTTTGCGCCGGGGGTAGCGCCTGTATAGATTGCGCGCACCTCCCATATGGGAGGGTATGGGGTAAAACCATGCTGTCACTGCAGGAATCCGAGCTGTTGCTGGCCATCGCGCGCGCAGGCGCGCAGCTGTCAGGCTGGCCCGAGGTGCTGCGGCTGATCGCGGCGCAGTTGCAGGCGGATGCGGTGCGGCTCTACCTGCCCGCAGGCGGCTGGGACCAGAGCGGACGGGTGGCGGACCCGCTGCCAGAGGGGCTGGCCGGGTTGCGCATTGGGCGGGTCTATACGGGCGAGGAACTGGCCGACCGGGCGCTGGCCATCATGCCGGTTGCGGGCGATCTGCGCGCGGTCGGGATGGCAGGGGGCTGGCTGGTGCTGACCCGGCGCAAAGGGGCGTTCCGGGCGGTGGACAGTGCCATGCTCTCGGCTTTGGCCCCCCATATCGCGCAGGCGCTGACGGCAGAGACCGCGCGGGCCGCGCTGCAGAACCGGCTGGCGCAGCATGAACAGATCGCGCGGCGGCTGGGGATGGGGCTGCTGCAGATCGAGGCCGGGGGGCGCGTCACGGCGCTGGATTCGGTGGCGCAGGCGCTGCTGGCGCGGGTCGGGGGGGCGCTCGCGGTGCCGGAACAGGGGGTGCGGCCAGTCGCGCCGGGACTGGATCTGGCGGTGATCGCGCAGAACGATGGGACGCGGCTGGGGGTGCTGCGCGCGACGGATATGGCCCTGCCTGCGCCGCGCGTGATCGCCGATGCGCTGGGGGTCAGCCTGGCCGAGGCGCGGCTGGCGCGGGCGCTGGGCATGGGCGACACGCTGGCCGAGGCTGCCGCGCGACTTGGCCTGACCATCGAGACCGCGCGCGCCTATTCGCGCCAGATTTTCGCCAAGACCGGGCTGCGCGGCCAGCCGGACCTGATGCGCCGCCTGTGGTCGGGGGCGGTGGGGCTGGGCTGAGCTCAGCCCTTGTCGAGCGCGCGTTCCAGCGCTTCGCGGATCAGGCGTTGATAGGGGATTCCGCGCGCTTTGGCTTGGGCTTTCAGGGCGGCGATCAGGGGTTCGGGCAGGCGCATGGTGATCCGCGCGGATTTTGGCAGGGCTTCGAAACGCATGGGTTTGAACTGGCTGAAATCGAGCGTGGAGAGGTCTTGGGCGAGGAAAGCCTCGGCGGCCTCGTCAGTGGTCAGGATGGGGACGGTTTTCGGGGAAGGCTGACGCATAGCGGGCGACCTCTCGGGCGTGCATGTAGCGGGCGCTTATGGGGCGGATTTTGCCGCTCCATCAGGAGAATAGAGGAAAAAAGACAT
>SKRP01000186.1 GCA_007118445.1 Natronohydrobacter sp. | reverse complement strand
TCACTGCGATCCTCGATCTGGCCGAGGATTACGTCGCGCTGAACCGCTCTGCCGAGAAACGCAGCCGCGTGCTGGCAGGCATGACGCAGATCAACATGTTCTTCGAGAACTCGACCCGCACCCAGGCCAGTTTCGAGCTGGCAGGCAAGCGGCTGGGTGCGGATGTGATGAACATGTCGATGGCGCAGTCAAGCGTGAAGAAGGGCGAGACGCTGATCGACACTGCCCTGACCCTGAACGCCATGCACCCGGATCTGCTGGTCGTGCGTCATGGCCGGTCCGGGGCGGTCAATCTGCTGGCCGAAAAGGTGAATTGCGCAGTCCTGAATGCCGGTGACGGACGGCACGAGCACCCGACCCAGGCGCTGCTGGATGCGCTGACCATCCGGCGCAAGAAAGGCCGTTTGCACCGGCTGACCATCGCGATCTGCGGCGATATCGCGCATAGCCGGGTCGCGCGCTCGAACCTGATCCTGCTGGGCAAGATGGAAAACCGCGTGCGGCTGGTCGCCCCGCCCACCTTGATGCCCAAAGGTGTGGGCGAATTCGGGGTCGAGCTGTTCGATGACATGCGCGCGGGGCTGGAAGGCGCAGATGTGGTGATGATGCTGCGACTGCAGCGCGAGCGGATGGATGGCGGGTTCGTGCCCTCCGAGCGCGAATATTTCCACCGCTACGGGCTGGATGCCGAGAAGCTGGCCCATGCCAAGGACGACGCGATCGTCATGCATCCCGGCCCGATGAACCGGGGCGTCGAGATTGACGGCGCGATTGCCGATGACATCAACCGCTCGGTCATTCAGGAACAGGTGGAAATGGGCGTCGCGGTGCGCATGGCCTGCATGGATCTGCTGGCGCGCAACCTGCGCGCGGGCCGCGAACGCCAACGTCTGAGGGAGGCCGCGCATGGCTGAGCAAATCCGCACATCCCGGCTGGATGACACTGTTTTCACGCCCGAAAAAGGCGAGAAGCGCCTGCGCGAGATCCGCGCCGACAAGGGCGTGTTCTGGCGCGATCACGGGGTCATGGCGCTTCTGGGCATGGTCGCGGCAGGGCTGGTGCTGACCGTGATCGGGTCAGATCATGTCGCCATCGGATCGCTGGGGGCGGTGCTGGCGCTTGGGGTGCGCGGGGCCTGGCTCTATTCCGAACAGATGCGGCATTACTGGGTGCTGAGCACCATGCGCATGGTCGGGCCGGGCGGGCGCGAAGCCTATCTGCTGGAACTGGAAACCGTGCGGCGGCTGTTCGGGGATATCCAGATCATCACCAAATCGGGCGACAAGCATCTGATCAAGCATGTCGCCAATGCCGAGGCCGTGGTGGCCGAAATCCTCGCGGCGCGGGACAAGCGCGCCAGGCGCAAGGCCGAATGATGTCCGGCGCACCCGTCCATCTGGCCCTGCGCGCGGGCGAATCCCTGCGGGCGGTGATTGCGCCGGACCGGCAGGTGCAGCTTCTGAGCGATGCGCTTTTTGCCATATTCGGGCTGATGCTGGCGGTCGGGCTGAAATCCCTGCTCGATCTCAGCCTTGAGCGCGAATTGTCGGGTCTGGGTTCGGGGATCGCGACGACGATCGTCTTTCTGCTCGGCCCTCTGGTCATTCAGCGCATTTTTGGTCCGCGACCGGTCTATGCGCTCACCAATCGCCGCCTGATCCTGGCCGAGGATGACGCGATCGAGCTGCACCGGATCCGGCGCATCCGCGTCTGGCTGACCAGTGTCTCGCTGCAGACCGACACGCGCCGGGTCGCGCTGCAACATCTGTCAAATGCCCCTGCTGTCGCGCGACTGATCCGCGATACTCTGACCCGCTGAGGATATGCCATGACGCTCTGGTTTCACAATGCGCGCCTGATCGACCCCGAAACCGGGCAGGAGCATCATGGCAGCCTGACGGTCGAGGCAGGGCAGATCAGCGGCATTGACCTGCCCTGCCCTGATGGCGCGCAGATCGTGGATTGCGCGGGCAAATGCCTTGCCCCCGGCATTGTCGATATGGGCGTGCTGGTGGGCGAACCGGGCGCGCAGCATCGCGAATCGCTGCGCAGCGCCGGGCAGGCGGCCGCGCGCGGGGGCGTCACGACAATGGTGCTGCGCCCCGATACCGACCCGCCCATCGACACGCCCGAAGTGCTGGAATATGTCACCCGCCGCGCGCAGGCGCGCACCCCGGTCAATATCCGCTGCATGGCTGCGCTCACCCGCGGGCGCAACGGGCGCGAGATGGCCGAAATCGGTTTTCTGCTCGATGCCGGGGCCGTGGCCTTCACCGATGGCGACCGCGTGCTGCGCGATACCCGCGTGCTGTCGCGCTGCATGAGCTATGCGCAGGGGCTGGATGCGCTGATCATCGGCCATCCGCAGGATCCGGGCCTGTCGGAGGGGGCCTGCGCGACCAGCGGCAAATTCGCCGCCCTGCGCGGATTGCCCGCAGTCTCGCCCATGGCCGAGCGGATGGGGTTCGACCGCGATATGGGGCTGGTCGAGATGACCGGCGCGCGCTACCACGCGGATCAGATCACCTGCGCGCGCACTCTGCCCGCGCTGGAGCGTGCCAAGCGCAACGGGCTGGATGTGACGGCAGGGATTTCGATCCACCATCTGACATTGAACGAATTTGATCTGGGCGATTATCGCACCTTCTTCAAATTCACCCCGCCGCTGCGCAGCGAAGAGGACCGCCGCGCCATGGTGCAGGCCGTGGCCGAGGGGCTGATTGATGTGATTTCTTCGATGCACACGCCGCAGGACGAGGAATCCAAGCGCCTGCCCTTTGAGGAAGCCGCCGCCGGGGCTGTCGCGCTGGAAACCCTGCTGCCTGCCGCCATGCGCCTGCACCATTCCGAAGGGCTGTCGCTGCCTGTGATCTGGCGGGCGCTGTCGCTGAACCCGGCGCAGCGGCTGGGGCTGGCCTCGGGGCGGCTGGCAACGGGGGCCCCGGCGGATCTGGTATTGTTCGACCCGGATGCGCCTTTCGTGCTCGACCGGTTTGCGCTGGTGTCGAAATCGAAGAACACACCTTTTGATGGCGCACGGATGCAGGGGCGTGTTCTGGCAACCTATGTGGCGGGCCAGCCGGTCCATGAACAGGAGCGCGCCCATGCCGGAACTTGACACCCCGCTCTGGCTGCTGGGGCTTGTGGGCCTGCTTGCTTATGCGCTGGGCTCGGTGCCCTTTGGTGTGGTGATCGCGCGGGTGATGGGGCTGGGCGATCTGCGCCAGATCGGGTCGGGCAATATCGGGGCCACCAATGTCATGCGCACCGGCAACAGGCTGGCGGGCCTGCTGACCTTCGGGCTGGATGCCGCCAAAGGCGCGATTGCGGCCCTCATGGCCTGGGCGCTGCTGGGCGAGGCTGCTGGGCAGGTCGCGGCGCTGGCGGCTTTTCTGGGTCATCTCTACCCGGTCTATCTGGGTTTCAGGGGCGGCAAGGGGGTGGCGACATTCATCGGCATAGCGCTGGCCCTGGCCTGGCCGGTTGGGCTGGCGATCTGCGCGATCTGGGCTGTGGTCTTTGCGCTCTCGCGCTATTCCTCGCTCGCGGCGCTGGTGGCGACGGCTGCCGGGCCCGTGCTGGTCGTGGCGCTGGGATATGGCACGATGCTGGGACTGTTCCTGGCGCTGGGCGCAATGATCTTCTGGAAACATGCGGATAATATCCGCCGCCTGCGCAGCGGCACCGAGGCACGGTTCGAACGCCGGAAATAACCCGCAACTGAGCCGGGCGCGACATGCAAGCGGTCACAAGGGCAGCAGCAGATGCCGGGCTTGCGCGCAAGACAGGCACAGTGCAGGCCATGCCCGCACCTGCCGCAGCTTGTGATCTGCATTGCCCCCGGAAGCGCTTGCAGACGCCATGATTTTCGCTATGGACAGTGGCGCAGCGGGTCTGTCCGGCATCAGCGGGCAGGCGCGATACACGAGATCCTT
>SKRP01000310.1 GCA_007118445.1 Natronohydrobacter sp. | reverse complement strand
GGGTGCTGTGGATCCTGTCGCAAGGCGGCACCAGCGATCAGGGGGCCGAACTGGCCACGATGCTGGGGGCGATGACCCTCGCCGGAGCGCTGTTCTGGTCGGTGATGCGGGTGATCGGCACAGTGCTGCTGGTCCCGCTGATCGAAGAGCTGTTCTTTCGCGGCTATATCCTGTCGCGTCTGGATGGGGACGGATGGCCGCGCCGGGCGCTCGCCGTCGCCCTGTCCACAGCGGTTTTCGCCATGCTGCATGGCCGCTATCTCGAAGCCACGCTGGCCGGGCTGGTCTTTGCCTATGCAGCGCTGCGCCGGGGCCGTGTGAGCGATGCCGTGCAGGCGCATATTGCCGCCAATGCGGTCGTGGCGCTGGGTGCCGTGGTCACAGGGGATTGGGGCCTGATCTGACCACGCAGAGGGCCGGACCAAAATAAACGCCGCGCTTCCACAGGAAACGCGGCGTCTTGGTCTGCCAGAGGCGGCTACAGGATCACTTCCCGCTATTCATCCGGCGACGACGTTCCCAGGCAAACAGCATCGTCGCTGCGATTGCTGCCATGGCCAACAGGCCTGTCGAAGCATCGATCTCGGGCACAGCCACTGGCGTGGTCGACCCACCCGAGCCACCAGAACTACCCCATCCAAACCAATTCCACCGAGAGCCCATGACACACCTCATCAAATGATTGTCATGCAGTCATGCAGCAAATCAGGAACATGGCGCAAGCTTTTTCAACCATTTCCGGGTCCGCGCCACATATTGAAGCACGCGACCCGAGCTTTCTGTCAACAGTCATGAGAAGCGCGCCGCATTGACCCCGATCCGGAAAAAACACCGATCCTGCGCGCAGGCGATTCGCCTCAGCCCGGCTTGCGGGCCTCGATCACCACAAATGCCTGCGCCCAGGGCGCATCATCGGTCAGGCTGACATGGATCACCGCCTCATGGCCCTCTGGCGTGAGCGCGGCCAGCCGCTCGGCGGCCCAGCCCGAGACATGCATGACCGGCTGCCCGCCCTTGCGATTGGTCACCCACATGTCGCGCCAGGAAATCCCCATCGCAAGCCCGGTCCCCAAAGCCTTCGAGCAGGCTTCCTTCGCAGCCCAGCGCTTGGCATAGGTCGCCGGATCATCACCCCGCCGCGCCGCACGGGCGCGCTCCTCCTCGGTAAAGACCCGGTGCCGGAAGCGGTCGCCAAACCGTGCCAATGTGCCGGCGATCCGGTCGATATTGGCCAGATCCGTGCCGATGCCGATAATCATGCCCGCGCCGCTTACATCCGCGCGAGATTCATCTGGCGGCGCATCTCGCGGATGGCGGCCTCCAGCCCGACAAAGACCGCCTCGCCCACCAGAAAATGCCCGATATTCAACTCCACCACTTCGGGGATCGCGGCAATCGGTCCGACATTGACGAAATTCAGCCCATGCCCGGCATGGACCTCAAGCCCCAGATCCCGCGCCAGCGAGGCCGTGGCGAAAAGCCTGCGCAATTCCGCGTCGCGCGCCGCGTCATCGCCTTCCGCACAATACTCGCAATAGCTGCCCGTGTGCAATTCGATCACCTGCGCACCGACACGCGCGGCGGCCTCGACCTGCGCCTCATCAGGGGCCACAAACAGCGACACACGCGACCCTGCATCGCGCAATGGCGCGATGAAGCGGGTCAGACGTGCCTCGTCGCCCGCAACCTCCAGCCCGCCCTCAGTCGTGCGTTCCTCGCGCCGTTCCGGCACGATGCAGACCGCATGGGGCCGATGCGCGAGCGCGATGCCCTGCATTTCATCCGTGGCCGCCAGTTCCAGATTGATCGGCAGCGCAACCGCCTCCATTACCGCCGCCAGGTCCGCATCGACAATATGGCGACGGTCCTCGCGCAGATGCAGCGTGATCCCGTCCGCGCCTGCCTGCTGCGCCAGCAGCGCCGCGCGCACAGGGTCAGGGTCGCGCCCGCCGCGCGCATTGCGCAAAGTGGCCACATGGTCGATATTCACGCCAAGTCGCAACGGGGCATCCGGGCTGGGCAATGTCATGAGCGGTCCTTCTTCATTTTGAGGCGAACCATAAGCGAGTTGCGCCGGAACTCAATAAGCCAGCGGGAGCGCATCAGCTATTTTTTTCCTGCTGCCGACGGGCCATATCGAAGCGTTCCTGCAGCTTTTTCAACCGCCGCTTGCGATAGGCCCGGATCACCGGCAGCGACAGGAAATAGGCTGGCACGCCACAGATCACCCCGATGATCATTCCGCCCAGCATATAGGGGGCGAAAATATCCCAGCCGAATTTGGCCAGGCTTTCCCAGTGAAACGGCGCATCAGTGAAGATGGCCAGAAAATTCTGCCCCAACTCGGCCCAGATTTCACCAAAGGCGCGGATGGCTTCGGGCGCCTTGGCGGAACGTTCGCGTCCCAGCAGGAAACTGCCCAGTTCCAGCGCCGAAACCGCGATCACCGGAAAGGTGAAGGGATTGCCGAAGAACGTCGCCAGAAGCGAGGCCAGGATATTGCCGCGCAAGGCCCAGGCCAGCGAGGCCGCCGCGAGGAAATGGAACCCGAAAAGCGGTGTGCAACTGACCGCGACCCCGGCGGCAATCCCCTTGGCGATGCGTTCAGGCGAATCCGGCAGGCGGCGCAGCCGGTGCATGACGTAATTCGCAGACCGACCCCAGCCGCCGCCGGGGATCACCAGATTCACCAGCTTCTGACGAAAATTCCGCGGAGTCCGACGCTTGAAGACCAATCGCGCTCACTTTCTCATTTCACTGCCAGGTCAGGGACGCAATGCGGGATCCTGCGACCGGACAACCTGCGCAACAGCCGTTTCCGCTTCGAGCGCTGTCATCACCTGATGCAGATGCGCGATGGCGCGCAGCTCAACCTCTATGAGAAGGCGATAGAAATCAGGTTTGCGGTCCACGAAACGCAGATCAGAGATATTGGCCTTATGCTCGCCGATCAAGCCGCAGACGCGCCCCAGCACGCCTGCATCATTGGAAATCGTTACATCGAGCGTCACGCCATAGACCGCCGGATGCGTGCCATCCAGCCAGCGCAGATCAATCCAGCGCTCGGGCTGTTCGTCGAAATCGGCCAGCGCCTCGCAATCCATGCAATGCGCGACCACGCCCTTGCCACGATAGGTAATGCCGATGATCCGCTCGCCCGGCAGCGGCTGGCAACAGGGCGCGCGCAGAAAGGACTGGTCGGCCTCCAGCCCGGCCACCGGGCGCGCGGCATCCACTTCCGGCTCGGCCAGCGCGGTTTCGGGGTAAAGCGCAGCCACGACCCGGCGGGCGCTGATCTCGGCGGCCCCGACCCTTGCGCGCAGATCCCCGGCATCCGGGATATTCAGAAGCTTGGCCGCTGTGCTCAGGGCCTTCGGGCTCAGCTCGCGCCCTGCCGCTTCAAAGGCCAGCCGCAGCAGCTCATTGCCCAGACGGCTGAAACGCGCGCGATCCTCGTCGCGCAATGCGCGTCGGATGGCGGATTTCGCGCGGCCTGTCACCACGATATCGATCCAGCTTGATTGCGGGCGCTGGCCTTCAGCGGTGATGATCTCGACCGCCTGCCCGTTCCTCAGCCGCGTCCAGAGCGGCACGCGCAGCCCGTCCACCTTGGCCGAGACACAGCCATCGCCGATCCGTGTATGGATCGCATAAGCAAAATCGAGCGGCGTTGCCCCGCGCGGCAGCTGGATCACATCGCCCTTGGGCGAAAAACAGAACACCTGATCCGAATACATCTCAAGCTTCACATGCTCAAGAAAGGCATCGTAATCATCGTCCGAATCAAACCCTTCGGTCAGGGTGCTGATCCATTTCGCCGGGTCCACGGCAAACGGGTTCTCGGAGCGCTGACCGTCGCGATAAGCCCAATGCGCGGCAACGCCCGCTTCGGCCACTTCATGCATCTCGCGCGTGCGGATCTGGATTTCCACCCGCTTGCCGTCGCGGCCCGAG
>SKRP01000125.1 GCA_007118445.1 Natronohydrobacter sp. | reverse complement strand
TTCGAGCAGATCGACTTCATCGCGCCCCTGGGCGATCACGCCCCCGACGATCGTATCATCCGCGAGGCGGTGGGGGTCTGCGCCCTGATCACGCCCTGGAACTGGCCGATGAATCAGGTCACGCTCAAGGTGATCCCGGCGCTGCTGGCGGGCTGCACGATGGTTCTGAAACCCTCGGAAATCGCGCCCCTGTCATCCATGGTCTGGACCGAGATCCTGCACGAGGCTGGCGTGCCAAAGGGTGTCTATAACATGGTCAATGGCGATGGCCCCGGCGTCGGCACGCAGCTTTCCGGCCATGCGGATGTGGATATGGTCAGCTTCACCGGCTCGACCCGCGCAGGAATCGCGATTTCCAGAAATGCTGCCGAAACGCTGAAACGCGTGCATCTGGAACTGGGCGGCAAAGGGGCCAATCTGGTCTTCGCCGATGCAGATGACAAGGCGGTCAGACGCAGTGTTGCGCATTGTTTCCAGAATTCCGGCCAGTCCTGCAACGCCCCCACAAGGATGCTGGTCGAGCGCGCGATCTATGACCAGACAGTCGAGCAGGCCCGCGAACTGGCCGAGGCCACTGCTGTCGGACCGGCCAGCGCGCGCGGCAGGCATATCGGGCCGGTGGTCAGCCAGGCGCAATTCGACAAGATCCAGGATCTGATCCAGACCGGCATCAGCGAGGGCGCGACGATTGTCGCAGGCGGGCTGGGGCGGCCCGAAGGGATGAATCGCGGCTATTTCGTGCGCCCGACAGTCTTTGCCGATGTGAATAACGACATGACCATCGCCCGCGAGGAGATCTTCGGTCCCGTCTTGTCGATCCTGCCCTTTGATACCGAGGAAGACGCGGTGCGCATCGCCAATGACACGGTTTACGGGCTGACCAACTATGTGCAATCGCAGGATGGCGCACGCCGCAACCGGCTGGCGCGGCAGTTGCGCGCGGGCATGGTCGAGATGAACGGCAAATCGCGCGGGGCCGGGTCGCCCTTTGGCGGCATGAAGCAATCGGGCAACGGGCGCGAAGGCGGGGTCTGGGGGATCGAGGATTTCCTTGAGGTCAAGGCCGTGTCCGGCTGGGCAAATGACGCGGAGTGAAGCCATGGACTACCAGTATGACGACCAGAACATCTTCGCCAAAATCCTGCGCGGCGAAATCCCCTGCAAGAAGGTCCATGAAACCGAGCACAGCCTCGCCTTCAGCGATATCGCGCCCAAAGCCCCGCATCATGTGCTGGTGATCCCGAAAGGGCCGTATGTCTGCTACGATCACTTCGCGCGCGCGGCCTCGGATGCTGAAATCGTCGATTACACCCGCGCCATCGGGACCATATGCGCTGAACTGGGCGTCGCGCCCGGCGATGGTGGCAATGGCTACCGGATGATTGCCAATGCAGGTGATGACGGGGTTCAGGAAGTGCCGCATCTGCATGTGCATATCCTGGCCGGGCGCAATATCGGCCCGATGGTGCTGATGCGCTCTTGACGCCCTCTCTGTGCGCCTCTAATCAGGCGCGCAGGCAGGCGAGTTGGCGGAGTGGTTACGCAGCGGATTGCAAATCCGTGTACACCGGTTCGATTCCGGTACTCGCCTCCATTCTCCCCTGATCAGCGTCGGCGGAACACTGCCCCCGGCCCGCTCGATTCTGCGCTGCGGGCGGTTGCGTGAGAGTGGGTTCTGCTCTATGGCTCCGGTCGGTCATCAGATAAAAGCCGGAAAAGACACAGGACAGCCGATGCAGATGTACGAGTATCTCGCCCTGCCCGCCCCGCGCAAGGGCAGCAAGGTCAAGGGCCTGAAAACGCCTGCAGAGCGTTACGCCCATGCGATCACCGAGCTGATGAATGAAGTCGCCGCCGAGGGCTGGGAATTCTGGCGCAGCGAAACCCTGCCCAGCGACGAGCGCAAGGGCTTTCGCGGGACGATGGTGGTGGAAAACCATCTCATGATCTTCCGCCGCCTCAGCGCCGAAGCGATTGCCGAACATCTTGGCGAGCGCGATGCGGCCCCCGCTGCACCCGCTGTTCCTGCGCCCGCCCGCCCCGAGCGCGCAGACCCTGTGCTGCTGGAGCGCTCTGGTGCCGATCAGCCCGTCTATGACACGCGCCGCGAGCCGATGTTCCGCGCGCATGACCGCGGCTCGGAAGAGCCCCGCTAGAGCGTATCGCGTTCATTCGCATTCACGCCATACGCTCCAGCCTATAGTTTTCGCAAGTCTAAAAGCTCGGAACCGGTAACCACTTCCGAGCGACATGCTCTGGCCTATTGTTTTCGCATGTCGAAAAGCTCGGAACCGGTAACCACTTCAGAGCGACATGCTCTGGCCTATTGTTTTCGCATGTCGAAAAGCTCGGAACCGGTAACCACTTCAGAGCGACATGCTCCAAAGCGGCTTTTCGGCGCTGAGCAGGTGATAGCCCAGACAGGCCGTTTCAGTCTGCGCGCCGCCTGTGTCCGCTTCGGCCACGAAGGGCCCCAGCAACCCGGCCACTGCGTTCAGCGCCAGATAGCGCGGCAGGAAGGGACGTAGCAGACGGTGCTTCCATGAGGTGAAATACCGTGTGGCATAGCCATGCAACCGGCGCAGGCTGGGCAGGGTCTGCCAGGTCAGATCCTGCGCTGGCTGCAGCTTCAGCCCCGCCGCCCGCAGCGCGTCTTCCCAACGCGCGCGCGGCCTGAAACCCTGATTGACCGCAGTGGTGATCTCGAACAGCCGGGTGGCCTGTTTGATCTGCGCGTCCTTGCGGTCGAAATCGGGACTGCGATAGGCATCCCAGATCAGAACCTGACCGCCGGGCGCAAGCGCATCCGCGATCTGCTGCGCAACCTTGTCGATATCATGCGCGTGGCAAAGGGTTTCGACCGCAAAGATCAGATCAGCCCCGGCAAGCTCTGGCGGGATGGCCTCGAAACTGCCTTGGGTGAAACGCAGATTGGGCAGATCGCGCGCCTGCGCGGTGGCTTTTTCAACGTGATGCGCCAGCAGGTCGAGCGCATCGATTCGCAGATGCGGAAATTCGCGCGCCAGCGCCAGCGCGTTGAAGCCCGTGCCGCAGCCAAGCTCCAGCACCCGCAGGCCCTGCCCCTCGCTGCTTTGCGCATCACTGCCCGCGCTGCGTGCGCGCAGCACCCCGGCCACAGCGCGCGAATGCGTATAGAACCCGTCCGGGTCGAACCGGCCATCCGTGTTGAGCGCCATATGGATCGCCCCGGCGCTGGAATGGACGCGCCGATATCCGCGCTCGGACTGGATGTAATAGGGCGTGACGATATCGACCCCCTCTTCGGCAAGAATCCGGTCGATACCGAAGCTGCGGTCGATATGGCGCAGCGCCTGCGGCAGGTCCATATGAAGTGGCGCAACCGGCGGCTGCGGGGCAAGCGGAGCAGAGACGTCAGGCACGCGCAGACCTTTCGAAAACACCTGCCGGAAGGCTAGCACGACAACCGGGCCGGTGCCAGCCATGTCATCTGCAGGCTCAACCCCGGATATCGAGTGCCAGCGCGTGGATGCGTCCGACCAGATCGGGCCCGAGAGCTGCGTGAACTGCGCGGTGGCGCGCGATGCGGCTCATATCTGCGAATTGGGGGGCACGAATCTGCACGTTGAAATGTGTCTGCCCGCCCTCGCGCCAGCCGCTATGGCCGCGATGGCTTTCGCTATCATCCTCGACGACCAACATGTCGGGCGCAAATGCCGCACGCAGCCGCGCCTCGATTTCATCACAAATTCGCATCTGCTTTCCCTTGGCTCTTCAAACCTTTGCGAAAGATACATAGACTGCTGCCTCCGAGTCGAAAAGTCCCCGGACCACTTTCGCCCGGACGCGCTTGGCACAGGACCAGACAGGACGACCCATGGACCGCAAACCGCTTTTCGATTTCGACATTCGCGCCTCGGCCGACAAGAAGAAGCGCGCGCGCGGGCGGCGGGGCATGTCGGGGGCCTGGGAAACCTCGG
>SKRP01000009.1 GCA_007118445.1 Natronohydrobacter sp. | reverse complement strand
GGTGAAATAGTTCGGATCGCGGCGCGACAATTCACGGGTCACACCAAACTCACCCGCGATATGCGCCTGCCACCGTCCCAGCAAATTCTCTGCCCCATAAGCTGCGCCGACGTAGCGCGCGCCGTCACTCGTGTCCATGATCAGGTAAATCCCACGCCAATGGCGCAAAGTCTCGGCCCAGCGCCTTGGCAGCGCGCGCAATGTCGCGGTGTCAATCATAAGATCACGCCAGTCTGGCATAGACGGGCACAGATCTGGTTCCGGCGTGATCGCGACGATCGAGAGCGGCGTGGTTTCGGCAAGGCGCATATGCGCACGCGCGCCCGGATCAGCGACAATCAATCGCCCGCGCAGTTCGGCGAGTTCTGCCATCAGCATGAGGGAGAATTGCGCCCGCGACTTGATGCCGCGTTCTTCAAAGCCGCGCATAGAACCAATGAACGTAAAAAGCGCCTGCATCGCCGGGTCTGCCTCGAGTTCTTTGGCACTGCGCTCAGTCCAACCGTTTTGTTGGTAGAGCCCTACAAAGGTCAGCGTGCCATCACCCCGCGTGACGAAAGACGCCATCACATCTCGCGCTTTCAAGGTGGCCTCAGCCTGACGCGGATGTGTGCTCTGATAGGTTTCGAATGCGGTGGCCTGCGTATCGGCCAAGCTCATCAGAGCAAGCCTTTCCCGCGCGTCACCGGGTTTGTGCAGACACAGCGCAACCCGCTTCGCCTCGATTTGCAGCGCAGCAAGCAGCGTCTGAAACTCCATGACCTATCCTTTCGGAGCAAGCAGGCGCAAGGCCGCGCGGATCAGCGCAGGGGTCGCCGCGTCCGGGGCGCTGGCCTGCGCTTCGGCCACAGCGCGCGCGGCATCGGACGGGGAATAACCCAGATTGCCCAGCGCCGACATGGCCTCGGCCACAGCATTGCTGGCAGGCAATGGCGCGGCGGCAGGGGCCGGGGCCACAGGCGCAGGGGCCTCGGCCTCTGGCGCGGCGCTCTGCGCAGGCGCGGCAGGGGCGGTCTCGACCACGGCCATCAGCGCCGGGGCCTTGTCCTTCAGCTCATTGGCGATGCGCAGCGCGAGTTTCGGCCCGACGCCCGGCGCTTTGCGCAAGGCACCCGCATCGCCCAGCGCAATCGCGCGCGACACGCCTTCCGGCCCCAGCGCGCCCAGAATCGCGAGCGAGGCTTTCGCCCCGACCCCCTGCACCGACGTCAACACACGGTGCCATTCCTTCTCCAGCAGCGTCGGGAAGCCGAAAAGCTGCATCAGATCCTCGCGCACCACCAGTTCGGTGTAAAGCGCCGCCACCTCGCCGCGCCCCGGCAGCGCCATCAGCGTGCGCTCGGACACATGCACGATATAGCCCACGCCGCGCACATCGAGCAGAACGTGATCCGGCCCGCGCATGTCGATCACGCCGGTCAGCTTGCCGATCATCGCCCGCCCCCGGCCACGACCATGCTGCGCGCGGATTGGCTGTGAAACGCATGACAGATCGCGATGGCCAGCGCATCGGCCGCATCCGGCCCGGCGATCTGCACCCCCGGAAGCTGCATCCGTACCATATGCTCAACCTGTTCCTTTGCAGCCTTGCCCACGCCCACAACCGCTTTCTTGACCGCATTGGGCGCATATTCCCCCACGGCCAACCCGGCCTGCGCCGGCACCAGCAAGGCAATCCCGCGCGCAGAGCCCAGTTTCAGCGTCGCCACTGCGTCCTTGTTGACAAAAGTCTGCTCGACGGCTGCGGCTTGCGGCGCAAATTGCTGCAGCACGCGGGTCAGTTGCTGATGCAGGTCCAATAGGCGCGCGGCCAGCGTGCCCGCCGGGTCGGAATGACAGATGCCATTGGCAACATGGCGCATTCGCGGCCCATCGGTTTCGATGATTCCCCAGCCCAGATTTCGCAGTCCGGGGTCTATGCCGATCACGCGCATGGCGGCCTCTGTTCGTTATTCTGTTCTGCTCATGCAAGCCCTAGCACGAAAGGCGAACATCTGCCAAGACTTTCGCAAATGCCCGCGCGCGCCAGCTATGTTGCCCGCGCATACGGGATTTGCGTTTTTCCATTCTACTCCTGCTGCTGGTTTCAGCATATCTCCGCTCCAGCCGCATGAAAAATCAGCGGTTTGAGAATCATCCCCCCTATGGAGACCAAAATGACCTTCTATGCACAAAGCCGTATTCATACGGAACAGGTGCTTGCCGGTTTCCAGGGCCTGTCGCTTGGCGCATTGATCGCCACCCTCAAGACCTGGAACGAAGAGCGCATCACCCGCAACGAACTGAACGCGCTGACAGATCGCGAACTGGCCGATATCGGCCTGAACCGCAGTGATATCGACGCTGTTGCTGCGGGCCGGAACTGACGCTTCTCCTTCGGATCCGAACGCAGACCACGCCAAGCCGCCCCATTTCCGGGGCGGCTTTGTCATATCAGGCAAACTGCGCTCAGAGATCGGGGGCGTTTTCCGTAGCCGATGCGGCGTCAGGGGCAATGACGGCGGCTGGTGCCGAGGCCGCGACAGTGCTGCCTGCGGGCAGGAGCGGACGCAGCAGACCCGCGATTTCCGCCGAGACCGGATCGATCCCGAACAGCCGTGCCGCGAGTGACGAGTCAGCCCGGCCCTCAAGCATCGGAGCCACGATCTGCGCATAGTCGCGCGGGCCGTGATGGGCCAGAACGAAGCTTTTCAGCAACACCATCGCAAAGGCCACTGCGATCACGCTGCCGGTGACGGAAAACGCGATGCTCAGCTTGCGCTTGCGGCGCATGGCGCGAAGTTTCGGGTCATTGGCCAAATGTTTGCGCTGCACCTCGATGCGGCGCTGCTCGAATTCACATTTCTGGTCTGGCGTCATGGCATTCCCCGGCAAACAGGACTGTGGTGCGGGCCGGTGCTTCGTGGCGAGGCGATGGACGACCGGCGTTCAGTCAAGACGATACAGGCTGATTCCGGCAAAAATTTGACGCGGAGCCGCTCAGCGCTGCAGGGTCAGGGTCGCCCAGTCGCCGATATCTTCGCGGTGATGCAGATGGAACCCGGCCTCCTGATAGGCGGCCAGAACCTGCGGCGCCTGTTCGACCAGCAGACCCGACAGGATCACATAGCCGCCCTCTTGCGCAACGCGCGCCATATCCGGGGCCAGCGCAATCAGCGGCCCCATCAGGATATTGGCAAAGATCAGGTCATAGGGGGCGGCCTCGCGCAATTCGGGGTGATCAAAGCCAGTGGCTTCCAGACAGCGCACCCGACCCTGCAGGTCATTGGCGGCGATATTGGCCTCGGCCACTTCGACGGCCACAGCATCGATGTCGCTGGCCAGCACCGGGTCAGACCAGATGCGGGCAGCGGCCATCGCGAGAACCGCCGTGCCGCAGCCGATATCGACCACGCGGCGGCCTCGGAAGCCTTCAGTATCCAGCCGGTCCAGCGCTTTGAGGCAGCCCAGCGTGGTGCCGTGATGGCCGGTGCCAAAAGCCATCGAGGCTTCGATCAACAGCCCGACCCGGCCCTCTGGCAGCTTCTCTGCATCATGGCTGCCATAGACGAAGAACCGCCCGGCCTCGACCGGCGAAAGGTCGCGGCGCACTTTGGCCACCCAGTCGATTTCAGGCAGTTCCGAGACGATGAAGGGCTGCGCGCCGAAGGCCTCGGCCATCAGCATCAGCTCGATCTCGTCAGGGGCCTCTATGAAATAGCCGCCCACTTCCCACAGATTCGAGCCATCCTCCATTTCGAACACGCCTACGCCAGTGGGTTCCGGGTCCATGTTCTCCATGGCCTCGGACAGAGCGTAAGCCGCGTCAGAGGAGGTCAGTTTGGTGATGGCAGTATAGGTCGGCATGGGCGCGTCATCTCACGATCAGGAACAGACGCGGCGATACTGGTCCCTGTCGCAAGGGTCAAGGAAAACCCATATCGCCCGTCCTGTGCCCTGCGCGAGAGAGGACGCGGGTGG
>SKRP01000285.1 GCA_007118445.1 Natronohydrobacter sp. | reverse complement strand
CGCGCCACCAGCATCGCTTGCGTGGACAGGACCGAGGTGTTGCAATAGACCACGACCATGCCGCTTGCAGGCAGCTCGTCCAGCCGCTCCAGCGTCTCGCGCCATTCGATATTGACCGCGCCCGCAATCCCGTCTGCGGTAAATTCCGCAGCACTGCGCGTGTCGATGAAGGTCACGTCAGGCAGGATATCCGGTGTCAGCTGCTCGACCATGATCACCCCTTCGGTATAGCTGGCGAAATCGAGATATTCGCCCAGATCATCGGCCAGATCAGAGGCCAGCGCAGGGCTGGCCGTCATGGCGAGGGCCGTCAGGGCAGAGATGAGCAGTCGGCGCATGGGAATCCTCCTCGAAATGATAAATCACATTCGATTGTTTGCATCTGAAATGCAAGTGTCTTGACGGCACGACCTGCAAGCGCCACCGATAGTCAGCCAACAGAGGATAGTCCCATGACCGATTTCACCGCCACCCGCGCGCGTTTCGATCTGCCCGAGGGCATGATCTATCTCGATGGCAATTCGCTGGGGCCCCTGCCCAAGGGCGTGGCCGACCGCGTGGCGCAAGCCATCACCGAAGAATGGGGCCAGATGGTGATCACCGGCTGGAACCGCGCCGGATGGATGGACCTGCCTGCGCGTGTGGGCGACCGTGTGGGCCGCCTGATCGGTGCTGCCCCCGGCACAGTGACCATGGGCGACACGCTGTCGATCAAGGTCTATCAGGCGCTGGCCTCGGCGCTGGAGTTGCGGCCTGACCGCCGCGTGATCCTGTCCGATACCGGCAATTTTCCCTCTGACCTCTATATGGCTGATGGGCTGTGCCGCACGCTCGGCCCGGACTTTGCCCTGAAAACCGTCGCCCCCGAAGATGTTGCGGACGCGATTGACGAGACCATCGCCGTCCTGATGCTGACCGAGGTCGATTACCGCACAGGCCGCAAGCATGACATGGCGGCCCTGATCGAGAAGGCCCATGCCAAAGGCGCGCTGGTGGTCTGGGATCTGGCACATTCCGCAGGCGCGATCCCGGTCGATGTGACCAGCACGGATACCGATTTCGCGGTGGGCTGCAGCTACAAATACCTCAATTCCGGCCCCGGCGGCCCCGCTTTCATCTATATCGCCCCGCACCTCGCCGATCAGGTCCGCCCGGCGCTCTCGGGCTGGCTGGGCCATGAAGCGCCCTTTGCCTTTGATCTGGACTACCGCCCCGGGCGCGGCATCGAGCGGATGCGCGTCGGAACGCCCCCGATCCTGCAACTTGCTGCGCTCGATGCCGCGCTGGACGTCTGGGAGGGCGTCGATATGGCTGCCCTGCGCGCCCGCTCCATCGCGCTGCAGGAAAGCTTCATCGCAAAGGTCGAGGCCACCTGCCCCACCCTCACCCTCGCCTCGCCCCGCAACGCAGAGGCACGCGGCTCTCAGGTCAGCTTCCGCCACCCCCAGGGCTACGCCATCATTCAGGCCCTGATCGCCGCGAATGTCATCGGCGATTTCCGCGCGCCCGACATCCTGCGCTTCGGTTTCACGCCGCTTTACCTGACGCCCGAAGATGTCACCAAAGCCGCCGAGACACTGGCGCGGATCATGGCCACTGACGCCTGGGACCGCCCCGAATTTCACGCCCGCGCCAAAGTCACCTGACCCTTGCCACAGGATCGCCGCCTTTGGCTGCAACAGCACGCTCATGAGCCAGACCGCCCCCCATGCCCTGATCCCGCGCCTGCTGCGCGGTGCCGCCTTCACCTCGGGCGGGTTCGTGATCGCGCAGGCGCTGCGCTTCGGGTCGAACCTGATCCTTGCGCGGCTCTTGTTCCCCGAGGCTTTCGGGCTGATGGCGCTCTTGACCATGATCCTGATGGGGCTGACGCTCTTGTCGGATACCGGCGTGCAGCAATCCATCATGGGCCATCCGCGCGGCGATGACCCCGATTTCCTGAACACGGCCTGGACGCTCAACGCCCTGCGCGGCGGGCTGTTATGGCTGATCGCCTGCGCGCTGGCATGGCCTGCGGCCGCGCTCTATGACGCGCCTGAATTGCGGGCCATCCTGCCCGTGGGGGCCTTCGCGCTGGTGCTGTCGGGGCTTGCGCCTGCGCGGATCTATACAGCGCAGCGCCACCTGCTGCTGGGCCGGATCATGGCGATCGAACTGGTCGCGCAGGTCGTGGGCATTGTGCTGATGGTCGCGCTGGCCTGGGCCACGGGCAGTGTCTGGGCGCTGGTCTGGGGGGCTTTGGCCACAGCGGCGGTGAAACTGGCGCTCGAATGGACGGCCATTCCCGGCCCCGGCAACCGCCTGACATGGGAACCCGAGGCCGGGCGCGCGCTTCTCAGTTTCGGCGGCTGGATCCTGCTGTCATCTGCCTTCGGCTTTCTGATGGCGCAGGGCGACCGTGCCATTCTGGGCCTGACGCTCAGCATCGAGGGGCTGGGGATCTACAATATCGGCTGGTTCCTCGCCTCTTTCCCGATCCTGTTTGCCAATGCGCTGGTCGGCCGGTTGCTGATCCCCGCCTATCGCGAAAGCGCCGAGGCCGCCAATCCTGCCCTCGACGCGCGCATCAAGCGGCTGCGGATGCTGCTGACGGGGGCAGTCGCGCTGATGCTGATCACGCTGGCGCTGATCGGGCCGTGGCTGATCGGGTTTCTGTATGATGACCGCTACCTGCAGGCCGGGCCGATGATCGTGCTGATCGCCAGCGCCAGCCTGATGCCGCTGGTGACGCTGACCTATGATCAGGCCGCTCTTGCCCGTGGCGAATCGCGCCGCTTTTTCCAGATGATGGCCCTGCGCGCCAGCCTGCAGACCGCGTTCTTCATCATCGGTGTGATGCTGGCCGGATTGCCCGGCGCGCTGGCCGGTCAGGCGCTGGCCGCGCTGGTCGCCTATCCGTTCATGGCCCGGCTGGCGCGTGACATGGACGTCTGGGACGCGCGCCATGATGCGCTGTATCTCGCCCTTGGCCTGATCGGAGGACTGGGCGCCGTGGCGCTGCATCTTGAACGGATCCTGCCGCTGACCGTGCCGATCTGATCTTTTGGTTACGAAATCTCAATAAGAATCGGGTCCGATGGCGACTGCACCGAGAACGGTGACGGCTGCAAGAGGATCATCATGGCCGAGATCTGGACCGCGCGCGCGCGCAAACTCATGCAATGGGCCTGTCTGGGGACAAGTGCAGGCATCATTGGGGCCATTCTGATCTGGCCGGTGCTGACCCGCGCATCGAACCCGGCGCTGCTTTGCGAAACCGCTGCGCGCAACGCATCGCAGCGCCATGGCGTGCCACTCGATGTGCTGCGCGCGGTCGCACTGGTCGAAACCGGGCGGGCGCGCAATGGCCGGATGGAACCCTGGCCCTGGGCTGTCAATCTGGGCGGCCCCGGTGCCTGGCCGGATACGCGCAAGGCCGCGCTGAAACTGGCGCGCGACCAGCGCGACCTGGGACAGCGCAATTTCGACCTTGGCTGTTTTCAGGTCAATTACCGTTGGCATGGGCATAATTTTTCCTCGCTCGATGACATGATCGACCCGGAGAAAAATGCCGATTATGCCGCCCGCCTGCTGCGCAAGCACAAGGCGCAGCGCGGCAGCTGGGACAGCGCCGCAGGGGCCTATCACTCGGCCACACCAGCGCTGGCCGCGCGCTATATCGCGCGCTTTCGCAGCCTGCGCGGGCAGACGGCACCCCCTTTGCCAGTGCAAACCGCCACGACACCGCCCGCACGCGACAATAATTTCACCCTGTTGCAGGCAGGTGGTGAACAGAGCATGGGGTCGCTGGTCCCCATCAGCACACGCGGTGCATCCCAACCGCTGATCCAGCTTGGTCCGCCCCGATGATCCGGCTCAGCACTGAGGCACTTTTCAAACCCACGGTCCTGCTCGCGCTCGCGCTGATGGCGGTGATCGCGATGATGATCCTGCCGATCCCGGCCTGGATGCTCGATCTGGGGCT
>SKRP01000058.1 GCA_007118445.1 Natronohydrobacter sp. | reverse complement strand
TGATGGCAGCATCCTGTTCATTTCCCGGGACATCTCGGCACGCAAGGCCGCCGAACGCGAACAGGCATTGCTGCGCGAGGAATTGCAGATCGCCCAGAGCCGTCAACTGGTGGCGCAACTGGCCAGCGGGCTGGCGCATGATGTGGCGAATGTGCTGGCCGTGATCTCGAATGTCGTGGCCAGCCTGCCGCCTGCGCAAACCGCAATCCCGTCCGGGGCGCTGACGCAGATCACCACTGCGACCTCGCAGGCCAGAGCGCTGGTCGCCAATCTGTCCCGACTGGGCCAGCGCAGCGCGCGTCCTGTGGGGCTGGATATGCGCCCCCTGTTGTCGCAAGCGGCCGATCTGGCGCGGCCCAGCCTGGACCCCGGAACACAGCTGCAGCTCGACCTGCCCGAAAGCCCGGTCGAAGTTCTGGCCGATCCGACGAATGTCATGCAGGTCTATCTCAACCTGATCCTGAACGCCCGCGACGCGCTTGCGCCGGGGACCAAGAACACGATCCGGCTTGCCCTGAACCCCGAGGCGCAGTGCCTGCCTATGGACAGCGTGGTTCTGGGACAGCTGCGCGCAGGCTGGCACTATGCGGTCACGGAGGTCGCGGATACAGGCTCCGGGCTCGACCCTGACATGGTCACGAAGATCTTCGATGCCTATGTGACGACCAAGGGCGCGGCGGGGGTGGGTCTGGGGCTGAACATCGTCGCTGAAATCGTCCGATCCGCGATGGGTGCCATCGCGCTCGAAACCGCACCGGGTCAGGGCACGCGCCTGCAGGTGTTCTGGCCCATGATGACAGGCCACCAGACCAGCCGATGGCCTGCGGAGACGCGCGAGACTCCGCTCAGCGGGCAGCGCCTCCTGCTGGTGGATGATGACGACAAAGCCTTGCTCAGCCTGTCGCGCGATCTGATATCTGCAGGTGCGGAAACTGCCAGCTGCATCGATACCCGCGACGCGCTCGCAGCCCTGCGAGACGGGCCGCAGGATTGGGATTGCGTCATTGCCAATCAGGATATGCGCCCGGTGTCGGGCCAGCATCTGGCTGAAAGAATGCAAGCAATCAACGCCAAGCTGCCCATTATCCTGATCGCGTCGGCAAAGGAATTGCAAAATGCCACAAAATCTGTGCATCATGATCAGGTAACTGTTCTCCGAAGACCTGTTTCCATCAATCTGCTTGTTGCAACCCTGCTGGACACGCGGTTGCGCGGCATGCAAAAAGTCCTTACCCCGGCCGAAGCCGATGCGACTCCTGATTGCTGATGACCATATCCTTCTGCGCGATACGCTGAGCAGTTTTCTGGCTCGGCAACCTGATATCGAGGTGCTGTCGGTTGGCGACACCACTGAAGCGCAACAGGCCATCGCGACGCGCGGCCCGTTTGATCTGGTGCTGCTGGATTACGGAATGCCGGGCATGGAAGCGCTGGACGGGCTGCAGGCGATCCTGGCGCGCCCAGAGGCCCCGCCTGTCGTGCTGATCTCGGGCCTCGCCCCGCGCGAGGTGGTCGAGCGGGCATTCGAAATGGGGATCCGCGGGTTCCTGCACAAATCCATGCCAGCCGAGTCGCTGCTCAATGCCATCCGCTTCATGATCCTTGGCGAACGCTATGTGCCGGTGGATTTCGTGACAGAGGCCCGCTCTGATCCGACTGTCCCGCCTTCCGGTAACGCCGCGCCGTTGCCGCTGGCCGAGTCGCTGACGCGGCGCGAAAGGGAAGTTCTGCTCGCGCTCTGCGAGGGGCAGACCAACAAGGAAATCGCGCGCAGGCTGAAGCTGAGCGAGCCGACGATCAAGCTGCATGTCAAGACACTCTACCGGCGGCTTGGCGTCGCCAATCGCACGCAGGCCGCGATGGTGGCGCGCGAACAGGGCATCTGCTGACGCAGGCCACCGCCGCCCTGCCCTGACCGGCAAATCCTGTCCCATGTGACTGGTACGGGGCGATTTTTTCTGCTACTGTGGAGAAAAGCCGCGCAAAGACGCGGCATCCGGAAGGCAGAGGCAGGCATGACCGATTTCCCCCCGTTCACCGGCGTTTATGCCGTGCGCTGGCAGCAGACCGAAATCGATGGCAGTCGCGGGCTGGCCCCCGAATGGCTGCGCATCGGCGCAAGCTGGTCATGGCATGGCGAGTCGCTACGGCTGGATGGGGCACCATCAGTCCTGCCCTTGCAAACTACAGCGCCGCAGCGCGCCATGCAGGTGCGCGCGCGTCAGATCGCTGCACGGCTGAGCGGTGATATCCTGCCGCTGCCGCCTGCCGACGACGCGGCAGAGGCCCCGCCCGATGGTGTGACCCTGACTGACGGCCATGCCTGCTTCCGCGCCCGCATCATCGCCAGTCAGGGTGACTGGTTTCTGGCTTTTGACGGCGCTTTGCCTCCTGCGGGGCGGGTCTGCTGGGTGATGGCCTGCAATCTGCCTGCCAGCCCGGTGCAGCAACTCGGCGCGCAGGATGTGATCTGCTTTGCCTCGGATGCGACCATTGCCACGCCCGATGGCCCCAGGCCGATTGCGACGCTGCGCGCAGGCGATCTGGTGACGACGCGGGATAACGGGCCGCAGCCTGTGCTCTGGATCGGGCAGAGCACGCTGTCGGGGCTGGCGCTGCGCCGTTACCCGCATCTGCGCCCGATCCGCCTGCGCCGCAACGCGGTTCTGAGTGGTATCCCGGATGCGGATCTGCGCGTCTCGCCTGCGCATCGTGTGCTGGTGCAAGGGCCAAGGGCGCGGGCGCTGTTCGGCTGTGACGAAGTGCTCGCGCAGGCGCGCGATCTGGTCGACTATGATGCGATCGCACCGGATCTGGCGCTGCATGGCGTGACCTATGTGCATCTGCTGTTCGAGGCGCATCAGGTGATCTTTGCCAACGGGCTTGCCAGTGAAAGCTTTCACCCTGCCCTCACCCCTGCGCGGACCCTGCGACAGCACCGTCAGACCCTGTCCCGGCTGGCCCCGCAATGGCTTGACCGGCCCGAAGCCTATGGCCCTGCGGCCCGGCGCTGCCTGAGCGCGGGCGAAGCTGCCCTTCTGGCCGCCTGATCTGCATTGACACGGCCGCGCGGGCCTGTATAAGCGCGCGCATCCGGGGGGGGGTGCCCATCGCGCGCGCCCCGGTTTCATTGGTGTTGGGGGCCTTCGCAAGAAGATGCCTGTCGTCCGGATCACCCGGAAGAGGACAACGCCCTTCATTCGCCCGCATACCGGGCCATAAAGAAGGAGATCAGCCGTGACCAAACGCACGTCTGCCAAGTACAAACTCGACCGCCGTATGGGCGAAAACATCTGGGGCCGTCCGAAAAGCCCTGTCAACAAGCGCGAATACGGCCCCGGCCAGCACGGCCAGCGCCGCAAGGGCAAGATGTCCGATTTCGGCACCCAGCTGCGCGCCAAGCAGAAGCTCAAGGGCTATTACGGTGATCTGACCGAGAAGCAGTTCCGCCGCATCTATGCCGAAGCCGAGCGCGTCAAGGGCGACACGGGCGAGAACCTGATCGGCCTGCTGGAGCGCCGTCTGGACGCGATCATCTATCGCGCGAAATTCGTGCCGACCGTCTTTGCTGCGCGTCAATTCGTGAACCATGGCCATGTCACCGTGAACGGCCAGCGGGTGAATATTCCCAGCTACCGCGTCAAGGAAGGCGATGTCATCGCGATCCGCGACAAGTCGAAGCAACTGGCTGTGGTGCTGGAAGCTGTCGCCCTGACCGAGCGCGACGTGCCTGACTATCTCGAAGTTGACCATTCCAAGATGACCGCGACTTTCGTGCGCACCCCGGCTCTGGGCGATGTGCCCTACCCGGTGCAGATGGAACCGAATCTCGTGGTCGAATTCTACGCGAAGAACTGATCTTTGCCGACGCATCGAATTTCGGAAGCTCCGCCAGACTGGCGGGGCTTTTTTCATTTGGTGACAGCGCCCCCAATATCAGCCTGCCCCTGCCCGCATCGATCAAGTGGCGCGCAGTTG
>SKRP01000214.1 GCA_007118445.1 Natronohydrobacter sp. | reverse complement strand
TCGTCCTGGTCATGGGTGACGACGATAAACGTTACGCCCAGGCTTTCCTGGATGCGGATCAACTCGAACTGGGTCTCTTCGCGCAGCTTCTTGTCAAGCGCGCCCAGCGGCTCGTCCAGAAGCAGCACCTTGGGCCGCTTGACCAGCGCGCGCGCGAGCGCCACGCGCTGGCGCTGCCCGCCCGAGAGCGACGAGCCGCGCGGCCCGGCCAGCGTGTCCAGCCCATCGGGCAAGAGTGGCAGGAAATCATCGACATGGGCCGCGCTCAGGGCCGATTGCAGCGCGGCCTCGGAGACATCTTCCGCCCCCATCAGGATATTGTCGCGGATCGATTCATCGAACAGCGCCGTGTCCTGACTGACCACGGCAAAGAGCGCGCGCAAGGCGCTCAGATCCATCGCCCGCAGATCCTGCCCGCCGATCAGCACCGCGCCTGCATCCACATCGGCCAGCCGGGTCAGCAATCCGAAGACAGTCGTCTTGCCCGCCCCGGACGGCCCGACAATGGCTGTGGTCTTGCCGGCAGGCGCGGTGAAGCTGAGATCGCGCAGCACCGGCTCGGTGCCATAGGCGAAATCGACATGGCGCAATTCCACACTGGCCTGATCGCGCGCAGGCGGGGGCGCATGGGGCGGGGGCGGATTGGTCACGCGCGCCTTTTCCTGCAGCAGCGCATGGGTGCGCTCAAGCGAGGCCAGCACGGCCTGCCATTCGGCTGTCAGGGCCGTGAACCGGCGCATCGGGTCGAACAGCAGGCCGAGCGCGGTGAAGAACGACATGAACTGCCCGACGGTGCGCGTGCCCTCGATGATCTGGAAGCCGCCATAGATCAGCACCAGCGCAAAGCCGATCGCCGCGCCGAAATCCATCACTGTGGGCACGGCTGCCTTGCCGATGGCGGCACGTGTGGCCTTCGACACATAGCGGCGGGCGATGTCGCGGAAGCGGCCCACTTCGCGCGCTTCGGTGCCGGTCAGTTGCAGCGTGGCGATGCCGTGAAACGCCTCGTCCAGCCGGTTCGAGCTTTGCGCCGCGGCAACCCGCGCATCCCGGCTGCGCCGCCGGATCAGCCGCTGGATGGCCAGAAGCGGCACTGCAAGCGTCGGGATCGCCACCAGCGCGATCAGCGTCCATTGCCAGTCGGTCCAGAGCGCGACCCCGAAAAGCACGATCACCGCTGCCCCGTCGCGTCCCAACCCGGTGATCAGCCCAGTGAATACACGGCGCAAAGCCTCGGAATCGCCGCGCACCCGTTCGATCAGCACACCGGGCGCGTTCAGCTTGAAAAACCCCTGATCCAGCCGCGTCAGATGCGCAAGCAACATGGTCTGCAGATCGGCGGTCGCAGCTTCGGACTGCCAGGCCATGACCGCCTTGTGCCCCAGCCGCGCCAGCCCGCGCCCGAAAAACACTGCCGCCATGGCCAGCGCCACAAGATAGACCCGTGTGCTCTCGCCTTCGATGAAGACCTGATCGAACATCGGCTGCACAAGATAGCTGAAGGCCCCCAGCATCAGCGCCTCGATGACCATCAGAAGCACCGCAAGCCCGATGAATTTCAGCCGGTGGCGGACAAAATTGTCCCAAAGCCAACGCGCAACGATCCTGTCGTTGCGCGTAAGCGAGCTGGTCTGGGGCGGTGTGGTCTGAGACAAAAGCCGGTCCGTCTGGTCAGTATTGCGAGCTGTGACTTACCGGGTTTGGCGTGATTGCGAAAGGGCGCAAATCAGGGCGCAAACTGGAGCAGGATCCCGGCCTGACCGCCGGATTGATGCACATTCGCATGGGCCCCGTTGCCATATTGCAGGATGACCTGCCCGTTATTGCCCCCATGCTGCGAGAGATTGGCCTGATGCCCCTGCCCGTGCTGGCGGATGATGCCGCGATTGCCGCCGCCTGACTGGTGGATGCGGGCCGCATGGTTGCGCCCGACCTGCCGGATATCGGCCCCGGAGCGGATATCGCGATGGATCGCATAGAGCGTGATCGCGGTATTCAGCGCGCGGGCTTCATCGGCATTGCGGGCATTGAGCGACAGCGAGAGCGTGGTGGCGTCAACCGGTGCGGCAGGCAGCGACAGGGCCAACGCGAGCGCGGCCAGGGCCGGGAAACGCACAGATCTGAAAGTGGGTCTGAGGGGGAACATGGCAGTATTCCTTTCTGGATGAACGTGGATGGGGGTGGCCCTGTCACAGGGCCGCAGAACGGCAGGTGCGGGTCTGGCCATTGGCCTTGATGGTCAGTTCGGCGTTGAAATCGCGCGCCCGGCCCGAGAAACTGGCCTCGCTGAGCGTGGTGCGCTCTCCGGCCTTCAGGTCGAACTCGCCGCCCTGACGGATGGTCGAGCGACCACCCGCGCTGCGCTGGTCAATCTCCAGCTGATAGGTGCCGCGCATCGCCTGATGCGCCTGCGCTTCGGCTGAAATCGTCACCTGACGGCTGGACTCGGACAGGCGCAATTCGCAGACCAGCGCGTCACTGGCAGGCGCGCCCTGAGAGGTGGCAAGGCTTGCTGTGCAGGCCGCACCAGAAATGACAAGGGCGGCAATCGTGTAGGGCATGGCAGACATGGGAAGGCTCCTTTCCGGGGCTGCTGACAGGATGGGCGCCGGGAGCATTGGCCCCCGGCTGCACGCGCGCGGATCAGTCCTGAATGATCAGAACCACATTGCCATTGCCGGTCTGGGTGGCATTGGCGGTATTGCCTTTGCCGGTCTGGATGACACCGACAGCATTGCGGTTGCCACTCTGGGTCACAGTGGCATCATTGTGGCAGCCGATCTGCGAGACGCCGACAATGTTGCGCCGCCCGCTCTGTGCGGTATCGGCAACGTTGTTGCAGCCGGACTGGCCCACAGTGACGCGGTTGCGCGCCCCGTCCTGAGTGTTCAGCGACAGGTTACCGCGCCCATGCTGCTGGATCGAGACCCGCTGGCGATGGCCGCGCTGATCAATGGCCGCGCCATTGTCGCGGCCCCACTGGTCGATGAAAACCTTGTTAGAGCCAGCATCTGCAGGCAGGGCAACCAGGGCGATGGCCAGCGCGAGGGCAGAACCGGTCAGGGTCTGTGCGAAGGAAAAGGTCATGTGGGGAACTCCTGTTGGTCCGAGGTGAGAAACGATCTGGGATATGTCCCGGTGAGTTGGTGTCGCGGTTGATCCGCTGGGCCAACCCTGCTGCCGGGGCCTTGCGCCGCGCAATATCAGCGCGCTGCTATGGGATTTCAGGAGCGTTGCTATCTGATAACACGGCATGGAAGCACTGCGCTGCGTAGGAAATTTCTACGCAAGATCAGATATCTGGCAGGAATCGTCCCAAAACGGGAAACGCGCATGTCCAGCGGACATGCGCGATGCGAAATATTCGGTCTTGCGTCTGGGGCTGCGCTACTGGCGTGCGGCGTTCAGCCCCTGACGGGTTTCGGCTGTGGCAAGCTGGGCATGAAGCCGCTCGAACTCGGCCCGCGCGGCAGCGCGCTGCCCGGAATTGAGATAGGCATAGGCCCGCAGCAGCGCCAGATCGCGGCGCAGCGCGCCATTGGTCTGCTCGTAGCTGTTGAAATAGCCGATCGCCTGACGATAATCCCCTGCGCGATAGGCCCGCACCCCGCGCTGGTCCAGCACAATGCCTTCGACTTCGCGATGCTGGGTCTCGGTCAGGCGCACCTGCCCGGCTGCCGCAGCGCCCTGTTCGGTCATGTTCATCGACAGATAGGCCAGGGCCATGCCGAAATGCGCATCACGCCGGATATTGGGCCCCAGCGCGTCGCCTGCACGGGCGGCGGCCTGAAAACCGACCAGCGCCTCGGTCGGGCGGTCATGGCTGAAGGCACACCAGGAGCGCTCGTAAAGCACATCCAGCGACCGCGGCGATTGCGAGGCCGCAAGGCAGCGCGCAAATTGCTCGCGCTCTTTCAGCCGACGCACCTCGGTGATCCGCCCATCCCCGCGCAGCGGCAGCGAACTGCCCGACGGCGCAGGGCTGGCGGCAGGGGCC
>SKRP01000277.1 GCA_007118445.1 Natronohydrobacter sp. | reverse complement strand
ATCCTCGACACGTTGCGCGGACAGGGCGCGCGGATCAGCCTGCTGATCCTCGATGCCTGCCGCGACAACCCGTTCCCGCAGCAGGGCACACGCTCGCTGGGTGGACGGCGCGGGCTGGCGCGGGTCGCAGCGCCCGAGGGCACCTTCATCATGTTCTCGGCAGGCGACGGGCAGGCCGCGCTCGACCGGCTGTCCGATGACGATCCGGACCCCAATTCGGTCTTTACCCGCGTGCTGCTGCCACGGCTGACGCAGCCGGGCCTGCCGATCCATCAACTGGCCCGCGATGTGCGCACCGAAGTGCGCCAGATCGCGCGCCAGATCGATCATGAACAATTCCCGGCGGTCTATGACCAGTTTGACGGGGAATTCGCGCTGGTGCTTGCCGGAGAGACCCTGCCTGCGCCCCCCGACCCAACCAATCCCGACCCAACCAATCCCGACCCAACCATTCCCGACCCGCCAACCCCGGCGCCGCTCGTCATCGACCCGTGCAACCAGGCACGCGACGACTGGACCCTGATTGCGGAGATGGACGACCCGCAGGTGATCGAGGCCTTTCTCGAGACCTATGCTGATTGCGCGCTGATGGCCGCAATTGCCCGTGCCAGACTGGCTGCGCTGACCGCGCCACCATCGCCGCCGCCCGCACCTGCGCCGCCGCCCGATCTGCCACCCCGGCTGATCGATGAAGGCCACTGCGCCTTGCAGATCGCGCTTTTCACCTCGCGCAACGATCTTGCCAATTACATCGCCACCCTGCCCGGTTTCGCCCGCGCGGATCTGCAGGTCTTCGAGGCCGATGGCGGGCGCTGGGCCGTGACGCTGGGCAGTATCGCGCGCAGCGAGCGCAGCTGGGCCGTGGAGCGGATCCGCAGCCACCCGGCCTTGCCGTCTGACGGGTTTTGCAGCGACGGGGCGTCCTATCTGGCGCATTTCGACTGGACCGGCCTGCAGCCAACCCGCGACATCCTGCGTATCAATGACCCGATCGATGGCTGGCTGAATTTCCGCACCGGACCGGGGACATCACACAGCATCATCCGGCGGCTGGACAATGGCGATCTGGTGCAGGTCCTGCGCCGATCCGGCAGATGGGCCGAAGTGCGGACATCGGCCAATGAGCGCGGCTGGGTGTTCGAGAATTACACAGAACGGCTGCGATGACGCCGCAGCCCTGCATTGATGATCAAGCCCTTGCGTCGATTTCCTGAACCTACCGGAGGACAAGCCATAATGCCCGATTTCAGACTGATGCTCTGCCTCTTGTGGCTGTCCTTCCCGGTGCTGGCAGAGCCCGCTGCGATATCTGATCAGCCGCATGTCCCACAGGATGCGCATATCGCGCATACAGGATCGAGTGCCGATCCGCTGCATCTGGCGGGACTTTTTCTTCTTGATCCTGCCCCCGACAGGTCCGACACCGACAGTTCCGCCCCCGATCAGCAGCGTCATGCGCTCGTGATCGGCGTGGAGGACTACACGCAGATCATGACTGCCATGCACGCTGTATCCGATGCCGACGCGCTGGGCAGCGTGCTGGAGCGTTCCGGCTTTGCGGTGACGCGCGTCCTCGACGCAGGTATCGACGAGACCGAGGCAGCGCTGGAGCAGTTTTTCGCGGGTATCAGCCCGGATGACAAGGTGATCATCTATCTGGCCGGTCATGGCGGGGTGCTGCAGCGGGACCATGTCCTGCTGCTGCAGGATACGCCTGCTATCGATGAGGGTGTTTCCGAACTGCAGAACCATGCGCTTGGTCTGGATGCCTTGCGCGCGCGCGTTGCAGAGAGCGGCGCGGAGCCGGTCGCTGTGATCTTCGACGCCTGTCGCGAACCCCTTGGCCCAGAGCCCGTATTGCCGCAGGGTGGGACGGGGTCAGTGGCCGCTGCATGGCTTCTGATATTCACAAGCGAAATATGGCGCTGTCCCCTCGACACCACTGGCCAGGATGATCGCGGCGACCATTCGATTTTCATGCGCGCCATGCTTCCATTCCTGTCAGAGCCAGGGATCTCGCTGCAAGAGGCCGTGATTCTGGCCTATCCGCAGATCTTGCGGATGTCTGACGGGCTGGGTTACCCGCAGCGGCCAGTGATCGTCGACAAGCTGTCGCGCGGATTCCACATCGACCCGGCCGCCACGCCGCACCGTCCGCCATCGCCGCGCGTCAGGAGCGACAGATGATCCGGATCACAGCCTTTCTCGCCATTCTGCTGCTGGGCGTGCCAGCCTTCGCACAGTCACGGCATGCGCTGGTCGTGGGGATCGACAGCTACGATCATGTGCCGGACCTGATGAAAGCGGTCAATGACGCCCGCGCTGTCGCCACGGCCTTCGAGGCCGCTGGCTTCGAGACCGAATTGCTGATCGACCCTGACGAGCACAGCCTGCTCACGCAACTGACCCGCTTTGCCTCACGGTTGCGACCCGGCGACGAGGCCGCTTTCTTCTTCGCGGGTCACGGTGTCGAAATCGACAGCCGGAATTACCTGCTGCCTGCCGATGTGCCGAATGTGCCGCCGGGGCAGGAATTCATCGTCATTCGCCGTTCCCTGCCGGTCGATGACGTGATCGACGCCATGCAGCGGCGCGGTGCGCGGTTGAGCCTGCTGATCCTTGACGCCTGTCGCAACAACCCGTTCGAACAGATCGGCACCCGCACTGCTGGCAGCCCGCGCGGGCTGGGCCAGACCCGTGCTCCCGAAGGCAGCTATATCATGTATTCAGCCGGTGCCGGTCAGGCCGCGCTTGACCGGTTGTCGGATGACGACCCGAATCCGAATTCGGTCTTCACGCGGGCGCTTCTGCCCCGCCTGTCCGAACCCGGCCTGCCGCTGCGCCGGATGGTGCGCGAAGTCCGCTCCGAGGTCCGTCGCAAGGCGGAAACCATTGGCTTTAACCAGTTCCCGGCGGTCTATGACCAGCTTGACGGGGAATTCACCCTCATCCCTGCTGCGACCGAACCGACACCACCCGCGCCAGCGCATGATCCCTGCGAACTGGCGCGCATGGACTGGGCGCTGCTGGGCGATACGGCCGGCGTGGCCACATTGACCACATTTCTGGACCAGCACGGGCAATGCGCGCTGCTTGCGGCTTTCGCGCAAGAGCGGCTGGACGCGTTGCAGACTCTGCCTGAACCCCTGCCGGAGCCTGAGCCTGAGCCGGTGCCTCTCCCCATGACAGAAATGACCCGGACCTTGCTCGCGGCGGGCATGTCTACAACCTGCAGCATATTGCCGACAGGGCGCGTGGCATGCTGGGGATCAACCTTTCACAGTATCATGGACACATCGGACCCCAATTATCGCACGACCCCCGCGATCGTCGAGGGGCTGGAGGCGCGCGCGATATCTGTCGCGGTCGGATCAGACAAGAGCTGCGCGCTCACCGAGCATGGCGCAGTGTGGTGCTGGGATAACGAAAGCTTGTCATCGCTCGAACCCATTGAGGGGCTGAACCTGCCTGTGCAAGCCATCGCTTATGGGGGTCTGCACGCCTGCGCCATCGACAGTGACGGCGGGCTCATGTGCTGGGGGTTCAACATGGACGGGCGGATTGGCGATGGAACGACAAATTCGGCTGACATGCCGGTAGGGGTTCACGGTCTGAATCGCGATATTGTCGATATCGCCCTGGGGAGTGACTTCAGCTGTGCCACCACCTCGGCCGGTGCAGTGAAATGCTGGGGCGATAATGGCTGGAACCAACTGGCTGGCGGCCCCGATCTGGATCAGAGCCTGACCCCGATACCAGTTGCCGGACTGGAAAGCGGCGTGCGCGCGCTCAGCGCCGCATGGCGGCATAGTTGCGCTCTGCAGGATACCGGAGAGGTCTATTGCTGGGGCACAGGGGCCACTGGCCCGGCAGGCGGCGGCACAGCCCCCGGTATCGTTCAGGTGCCCGGTTCAGGGGACAGGTTCGTCCAGCTTGCCGCTGGAAGGGCCTTCACCTGTGGTCTGACAGAGAGCAGCGCGGTGCACTGCTGGGGGCAGAGTTTTGAGCATAATATGCGGACATATCGGCCAGGCCCGGTCACAGGGTTTGAAAACGGGGTGCGCAGCATCGCGGCGGGCAGTGATCATCTCTGTGCCTTGATGGAGGATGATCGCGTCCAGTGCATTGGCGACAACCGGAATGCCACCCTTGGTGACGGCACCACCACGGATCGTCAACGCCCGGTCACCGCGCTGCTGCCGGAAGCGCCGCCGCGCTGAGCATGGATGCGAAGCACTGCTGCCGACAGGCGGAGAGCCGTTATGCAGGTCGAAAGCTGTGCTGCGCGCGCTGGCAAGACCGCGCCTGTCGGCGAGGGCAAGGCACCGGTCGCGACAGATGCATCGCCCTTATCCAGTGACAGCCGATTGTCTGGTGCCTGTGGGATGGAGCGGGCAGCGGGAATCGAACCCGCACCAAGAGCTTGGAAGGCTCGTGTGATACCATTTCACCATGCCCGCGCTGAAGCTGTGGCTAGCTCATGGCTGCGCAGTGGTCAAGAGCTATGGAAGATACGGCGCGGCAGGAAAATCGCCAAAAGCCCGATCAGCGGCAGAAAGGCACAGGCCTGATAGACCCAGACGATCCCGCGCGCATCCGCCATCACCCCCAGCACGGCAGCGGCAATCCCGCCCATGCCAAAGGCAAAACCGAAGAAAATCCCTGCAACCAGCCCCACCCGGCCCGGCATCAGCATCTGCGCATAGACCACGATCGCCGGAAAGGCCGAAGCGATGATCACCCCGATCACCACTGACAGGACCGCAGTCATGCCAAGCCCGACATGCGGCAACAGAAGCGTGAAGGGCAGCACACCCAGAATCGAGGCCCAGATCACCACCAATGGCCCGAACCGGTCACCGATCAGCCCGCCCAGCATCACCCCTGCTGCTGTCGCGGCCAGAAACAGGAACAGCATCTGTTGCGCAGGCACGATGGCAAGATCGAAACGCTCGATCAGGAAAAACGTGTAATAGCTGGAAATGCTCGCCGTATAGGCGTTTTTTGAAAAGGTCAGCAAGGCCAGCACGACAATCGCCCAGATCACTTGGCTGCGCGACAGCCCATGGGTCGCGACTGCGCGCGGTTTGCCTGCATTCGCCCGCGCCAGAGCGCCATACCAGACCCCGACCCGGTTCAGGATCACCATCCCGATCAGCGCCAGCACAGCAAAAAGCGCGACACTCGGCCGGCCCAGCGGCACGACGATGAAAGCGGCCAGCAACGGCCCGAGCGCCGAGCCGAAATTGCCGCCCACCTGAAACAGCGACTGTGCCGTGCCGAATTTTCCGCCCGAGGCCAGACGGGCCACCCGGCTCGATTCCGGATGGAACACCGCCGAACCGATCCCGATCAGCATCGCCCCCACCAGCAACCCGGCATAGCTGGACGCGGTCGCCAGCAACAGCAAACCGCAGATCGTTGATCCCATCCCCACCGGCAGCGATTGCGGCATGGGTTTGCGATCCGTGACCAACCCGATCACAGGCTGCAACAACGAGGCTGTCACCTGAAAGGCGAAGGTCATCAGCCCGATCTGCCAGAAGCTGAGCGAGAATTCCAAAGCGAGCAGCGGGTAGAGCGCGGCCAGCAGGCTTTGCATGATGTCATTGATCATGTGGCACAGGCTGATCGCAACCAGCACCAGCCAGCTTGTCCGGGCTGGAGAAGAAAGCGCGAGGCTCATGGAATAAACCTACACATGTTCATGATCGCAGCTATGCGCCAAGTCATGCGCGGATGCAAGTGCCGCAGCGCTGCAAAGCTGCTTCCGCTGGTCCAGGCAAGGCATCGGGATTTTCATTCACAGCTACGCGATTGCCTCTGGAAACAAGCTCATGCAACCCCATCTGAGACATATGACGCTGGACCGGAACTCCGCGTCTCTTTAGTTACTGTCCCTCGTTCCGCACCTGCGCCCGGTTTTACAGCCGGGCGCTTTTTCATCTGGACAAACCCCATCTGGCGCGTATGCATCAGGCCATGACCAGACCTTCTGACGCCATGTTGAAAACCATCCTGACCCGCTCGAAAACCATCGCTGTGGTGGGCGTGTCGATGAATGACATCCGCCCCAGCTACTATGTCGCGCGTTATCTGAAGCTGAAGGGCTTTCATGTAATTCCGGTCAATCCTGCTCATGCAGGCGAAATCCTGTTCGACGAGACCGTCCGCGCGACGCTCGCCGAGTGCCCGCCCGAGGTCGATATGGTCGATATCTTCCGCCGCTCCGAAGCCGTGCCCCCTATTGTCGATGAGTCGCTCGAGGTCTTTCCAGCGCTGCGCACCATCTGGATGCAGATCGGTGTCAGCCATGAACAAGCCGCCGCGAAAGCCCGCGCACGGGGCGTCAATGTGATCGAAAACCTCTGCCCGAAGATGGAATATCAGCGCCTGTTCGGGGAATTGCGTATGGGCGGGATCAATACAGGCATCCTGTCCTCGCGGCTATGAGGCCCGCCCCAGTTCCATGATCACTGCCCCTGCTGCGATCATGCACATCAGCGCCAGCTTGCGCGGGCCGACGCGCTCTTTCAGGATGAACCAGCCGATCAGCGCCGCAAAGACGGTCGAAGTCTCGCGCAGCACTGCTGCCTCTCCCACCTTGCCGATCAGCGTGGCGATCATCACCGCACCGAAGCTGATATAGGCGATCAGCCCGCCTGCAATCCCGCGCAGCACAAGCGGCAGGGCAGCGGGGCGATGCGCCATATTGCGGTAGCGCAGCAGGCCGAGAATCATGAAATCGACCGAGGACAGGAAAAAGAACCATGCCAGAAAGGCCAGCGGCTCGCCCGAAATGCGGATTGCCCAGGCGTCATAGGTCGTATACAGCGCGACCAGCACCCCCCCAAGCGCCGCCCAGCCCAGCCCGATTTTAAGCGCGCGCGGGTCGATGCGTTCTTCTGACAGGTTGCGCAGCGCCAGCAGCAATATGCCCCCTGACAAACAGGCCACACCCAGCCATTGCACAAGCGTATAGGATTCGCGGAAAAACAGCATGGCCGCGATGACCGTGATCAAGGGCCCTGTTCCGCGCACCACCGGATAAACGACTGTGAAAGCAGCTTTTTCATAGGCCAGCGCCATCGCCAGCTTATAGGCGAAATGGATCACCACCACGCCCGCCAGCACCGGCCACATCTGCAGGGGCGGCAGGCCGAACCAGAACAACGCCACCGGGGCCGACATCACCACCAATGCCAGATCAATCGAGCCGCGCGACAGCCAGGGATCATGCGCGCCCTTCTGCAAGGCCCCGAAAATCGCATGCGCCAGCGCTGCGGTCAGCGCGAGAGCCGTGGCCAGCCGCGCCCCTTCCGGGGTGCCCACCAAGGAAAGCAGCCACTCGTTCATTCTGCGCCTGCGCGTTGTTTAACATGTGTCCAATATACCCCGCGTGAGGGCTGGGCAAGGCGCTTGCTATTCGCGCGCCGCTTTCTCGGCCACGCCGGATACACCCTCGCGCCGGGCCAGCTCTGCCTCGATCCCCGACAACGTGACCCCGCGCGCGGCGCACATGACCAGCAGGTGATAGAGCACATCCGCCGCTTCCGAAGTCAGCCGCGCCTGGTCGCCCTTGACGGCTTCGATCACGGCTTCAATGGCCTCTTCCCCGAATTTCTCGGCGCATTTCTCGGGCCCCTTGGCCAGCAGTTTCGCAGTCCAGCTCGTTTCCGGGTCCGCGCCCTGCCGCGCGGCAATCGTGGCGGCCAATCGTTCCAGCGCGCTCATGCCAGACGCACCGGGATACCGGCTTCGGCCATATGCGCCTTGGCCTCACCAATCGAGTATTCGCCGAAATGAAAGATCGAGGCAGCCAGCACAGCCGAGGCCCCTGCAACGCGCACTCCCTCGACCAGATGATCCAGCGTGCCGACCCCGCCCGACGCGATCACGGGAATGCCCACTGCATCCACGATGGCGCGCGTCAGCGGCAGATTGAACCCCGCCCGCGTGCCGTCGCGATCCATCGATGTCAGCAGGATCTCGCCCGCCCCCTTGGCCGCGACGGTCCGGGCAAATTCCACTGCATCTGTCCCCGTGGGCTTGCGGCCCCCATGGGTGAATATTTCCCATTTTCCGGGGCTGACCGTCTTGGCATCAATCGCCACGACAATGCACTGGCTGCCGAAGCGGTCCGCTGCGCGCGCCACAACATCAGGGTCAGCCACTGCCGCTGAATTGAACGACACCTTGTCCGCCCCTGCGAGCAGAAGTGCGCGCACATCCTCGACTGTACGCACGCCGCCCCCTACAGTCAGGGGCATGAAACAGTTTTCCGCCGTGCGGGTGACCAGATCGAACATCGTCCCGCGATTTTCATGCGTCGCGTGAATATCCAGAAAACACAGCTCATCCGCGCCTGCCGCGTCATAGGCTTTGGCCGCCTCGACCGGATCGCCGGCATCGCGCAGATCCACGAAATTCACACCTTTGACCACACGGCCATCGGCGACATCCAGACAGGGAATGATGCGGGTTTTCAACATGCGTCCCTGATAGCCTGTGCGCTTGCACAGGGAAAGGGCGATTTGCGCGGGACTGCTTGCGCGGGGGCGCGTCTCAAACTATACGCGCGCCATGCTGGACCCTGCTTCAAACCGCCCTGACCTGCCCGCCGAGATCGCCCGGCGGCGCACCTTTGCCATAATTTCGCACCCGGATGCGGGCAAGACCACGCTCACCGAGAAATTCCTGCTGTTCGGCGGCGCGATCCAGATGGCCGGGCAGGTCCGCGCCAAGGGCGAGGCGCGGCGCACACGCTCGGATTTCATGCAGATGGAAAAGGATCGCGGCATTTCGGTGTCCGCTTCGGCCATGTCCTTCGATTTCGGGCAGAACCGCTTCAATCTGGTCGACACGCCCGGCCACTCGGATTTCTCGGAAGACACATATCGCACCCTAACGGCTGTCGATGCGGCGGTCATGGTTATCGATGGCGCGAAAGGCGTGGAATCGCAAACCCGCAAACTGTTCGAGGTCTGCCGCTTGCGCGATCTTCCCATTCTGACCTTTTGCAACAAAATGGACCGCGAAAGCCGCGATACGTTCGATATTATTGACGAAATTCAACAAAACCTTGCCATTGACGTAACCCCGGCGAGCTGGCCCATCGGCACCGGGGCCGAGTTTATCGGCTGCTATGACCTGCTGCGCGACCGGCTGGAGCTGATGAACCGCGCCGACCGCAACAAACGCGGCGAGAGCATCGTCGTGAACGGGCTTGATGACCCGGAAATGGTCAATCATGTGCCCACCGGGTTGCTTGAGACGCTGCGCGAAGAGGTTGAGATGGCGCGGGAATTGCTTCCGCCCCTTGATCCGACATCCGTGCTCGAGGGGCATCTGACCCCGATCTGGTTTGGCTCGGCGATCAATTCTTTCGGTGTGAAGGAATTGATGGACGGCATTTCCGCCTATGCCCCGCAGCCGCAGATCCAGAAAGCCCAATCGCGCCAGATTGCTCCGGAAGAGGGCAAGGTCACCGGCTTCGTGTTCAAGGTGCAGGCCAATATGGACCCCAAGCACCGCGACCGGGTGGCCTTTGTACGACTGGCGTCGGGACATTTCGAGCGCGGCATGAAGCTGACACATGTGCGGTCGAAAAAGCAGATGTCGGTAGCCTCGCCTGTTCTGTTCCTTGCGGCTGATCGCGAACTGGCCGAGGAAGCCTGGGCCGGGGATATCATCGGCATACCGAACCACGGGCAGTTGCGCATCGGTGATGCACTGACCGAAGGCGAAGCGTTGCGCTTCACGGGTATCCCGAGTTTCGCGCCCGAGCTTCTGCAAGCCTGCCGGGCGGGTGATCCGATGAAGGCCAAGCATCTGGACAAGGCGCTGATGCAATTCGCCGAAGAAGGCGCAGCCAAGGTGTTCAAGCCGGTTTTCGGCTCAGGCTTCATCGTGGGAGTTGTCGGCCAGTTGCAATTCGAGGTTCTGGCCAGCCGGATCGAGCAAGAATACGGCCTGCCTGTGCGGTTCGAGCCGACGCAATTCACCTCGGCCCGTTGGGTCATGGGCGAAAAACTCGCAGTCGAGAAATTCGCTGCTGCCAACAAGCAGCATATGGCCGAAGACAGCGACGGCGATCCGGTCTTCATGACCCGTCTGCAATGGGATATCGACCGTGTGGCGCGCGATTATCCCGATGTGCGCCTGACCGCGACGAAAGAGATGATGGTCTGACCCGGCGCGACACCTGGCTTGCGTTCTGGGGTAGGGTGCGTGCTGTAGCACGCACCCTACGATCCACGCTCCGTCAATAGCTGCGGATCAACCCCACAAGCCGCCCCTGCACGGCCACCTGATCATCGCGCAAGAGCCGGGTCTCATAGGCCGGGTTGGCCGCTTCCAGCGCGATCATTCCGTTCTGCCGCCGGAAGCGTTTCAAGGTCACTTCATGCCCTTCGACCAGCGCCACCACGATATCGCCGCTATCGGCCGTATCCTGCTCGCGAATGACGACAATATCGCCGTCATTGATACCCAGATCGATCATCGAATCGCCCTGCACTTCCAGCGCGTAATGCGCCGCCCGGCCATTGAGCATGGAGCTCGGCACAGAAATGTCGCGCACCGCCGCGCTGACAGCCTCGATCGGCGTGCCGGCCGCGATCCGACCCATGATCGGCAGGCTCATCGCCGCAGCCTGCACAGGCACGGCCTGGACGGGCTGCTTTGGCATGGCTTTCGCCCCGCCTTCAATGACCCGCGCCTCGAAACCCTGTGACATCAGGGCATCAGGCAGCTTCAGCACTTCGATGGCACGCGCACGATGCGGCAGTCTGCGGATGAAGCCGCGTTCTTCCAATGCCGTGATCAGCCGGTGAATGCCGGATTTTGACCGCAGATCAAGCGCGTCCTTCATCTCGTCAAAAGACGGCGCGACGCCTTCGGCTTCCATCCGTGTGTGGATCAGTTTCAACAGATCTATCTGTTTGCGTGTCAGCATTGCGCGCTCCCTGAACAGCCCCTACCCCGGTTGCCCCGGATATTCACATTATGTTCTAACTCTGTTCCGATGTTCTGTCAACTGCGCTCAAAGCGCGATATAGCGCATCTGTTCCCCGGCCCGACGCGCCCCGTCGCCTGCGGGTTGGATCAGCAGCGCGTCGGCATTACAGAGAACCGAGAGCAGCGAACTGTCCTGATCGGGCAGCGGGGTGATACTGGGCCCCGGCCCGAGCGCCGCGCGCATGTAATGCGTGCGCGCCCCGTTGGCAGGCAGGTCGCAGGTCAGTTCCGCAAGCTGGCTTGGCAGCGGATGCGCCCCCAGCCCCTGCATGGCCCGCAACACAGGCCGCATGAAGAGATGACCGCAAACGATGGAGGACACAGGGTTTCCCGGCAGCCCCAAAAGCACTGACTCGCCCATCCGTCCGGCCATCAGCGGCTTGCCGGGCCGCATCGCGACCTTGTAGAAGGCGCGCTCTGCCCCCAGCGCTTCCGCAACAGGCCCGACCAGATCGTGATCCCCGACCGACGCCCCGCCGATGGTCACGATCAGATCCGCCCCCTGCGCCAGTTCGAACACGGCGCGCAGGCTCGCTTCGGTATCCGCCGCAATCGGCAGGATACGCGCGGATGCGCCTTCGGCTTCGGCCATGGCTTTCAGGGCAAATATATTCGAGGCAATGATCTGATCATCGCGCGGGGCTTCACCGGGCATGACCAGTTCATCCCCGGTCGCGATGAGCGCAACATCAGGCCGGGCGCTGACATGCAGGCGCGGGCAGTTCATCGCTGCCAGAAGCGCCAGTTCCGGACTGCACAACCGACGTGGTGCGCTGATCTGGTCGCCTGCGCGGAAATCGCCGCCTTGCGGGCGGATATTCGTTGCAAGCCCCGGCTCGGCAGTGACTGTGATCCTATCGCCCTCGCGGGCGACATCTTCCTGAATGATCACGCGGGTTGCGCCACCGGGCAGCGGGGCACCTGTGAAGATCCGGAGCGCCTGCCCTTTGCCGATGGTGCCATCAAAGCCATGGCCCGCAGCGGCCTCTCCGATCACCTGATATTGCGCGCTAGGGCTCGGGTCGCCGCAAATCGCATAGCCATCCATGCTGGAAGCCGCAAAGGGCGGCTGGTCGCGCGCGGCCCGCACCGGCTGGCGCAGGACCCGGCCCGCGCCGTCCCTGAGCGCGATCTCTTCCGTGCCCAGCGGCGCCACCAGATCGAAAACCCGCGCCAGCGCCGCTTCGACCGATATCATAAGGATGCCTCATAACGCCCTGATTTACCGCCATCTTTCAACACGACCCTCGTGGCAGTGATGGTCATCGACTTCTCGGCGGCTTTCAGCATGTCATAGACTGTCAGCGCGGCGACCGAGGCCGCCGTCAACGCCTCCATCTCGACCCCGGTCTGGCCTGTGGTGCGCACTTCGGCGCGGATGCGCACACCGGGCAGGTCTGCATCCGGGGTCAGATCGACCGAGACCTTGGTGATCGGCAGCGGATGGCAAAGCGGGATCAGATCGGCGCAGCGTTTCGCCCCCATGATCCCCGCCAGCCGCGCAACCCCCAGCACATCGCCCTTCTTCGCGCGTCCTTCGGTGATCAGAGCGAGCGTCTCTGGCAGCATCTGAACAGCACTTTCCGCCACAGCCACCCGCGCCGTATGTGACTTTTGCGACACGTCAACCATATGCGCGTGCCCTTCAGCGTCGAAATGTGTCAGTTTCTCCACATCACACCTCTGCAGCGACAGGATTGGCCAAAAGCGCGTGCGTTGCCGCTGCAACGTCACCCTGCCGCATCAGGCTTTCGCCAATCAGGAAGCTGCGTGCGCCATAGCCTGCCAGATCGGCCAGATCGGCGGGCGTGTAAATCCCGCTCTCGGCGATCAGCCGCTTGCCTTCGGGCACCAGTTTCGACAGCCGCCGGGTGGTTTCCAGCGTCACCTCGAAGGTCTTGAGATTGCGGTTATTCACCCCCAGAAGCGGCGAGCGCAACACCAGCGCGCGATCCAGCTCCTCCTCGTCATGCACCTCGACCAGCACATCCATGCCCCAGCCAAAGGCCGCATCTTCCAATTCCTGCGCCTGCGCGTCAGAAACCGAGGCCATGATGATCAGAATGCAATCGCCCTGCAGCGCGCGGGCCTCTGCCACCTGATAGATGTCATACATGAAATCCTTGCGCAGCGCAGGCAGGGCGGTCGCTGCGCGCGCAGCGGTCAGAAACGCATCCGCACCCTGAAAGCTGGGCGTGTCGGTCAGGACGCTCAGACAGGTCGCGCCGCCTGCCTCATAGGCGCGGGCCAGCGCGGGCGGGTCGAAATCGGCGCGGATCAGGCCCTTCGAGGGGCTGGCTTTCTTGATCTCGGCAATCAGCCCGTAGCCTGTCGCCTCAGCCCGCGCCAGCGCATCGGCAAAGCCGCGCGGGGCGGGCGCGTTGCGCGCGGCCTCTTCGACCTCGGCCAGCGGGCGCGCGGCCTTGCGGGTGGCGACCTCTTCCAGCTTGTAGCTCTTGATCTTGTCCAGAATGGTGGCCATTGCGCCCTCCGATGTCACGATTTTACCGGGCTGATCCGCGCCAGCGCCTCGACCGCGCGCATGGCTGCGCCCGATGTCAGACTTTCGCGCCCCCGCGCCACGCCCTCGCGCAGATCGGCGGCCTTGCCCGCGATCACCAGCGCCGCCGCTGTGTTCAAGAGCACTGCATCGCGATAGGCCGCGCGCCCCGCGCCCGACAACACCGCGCGCAACTCGCGGGCATTCTCGCCCGGTGCACCACCCAGCAAATCCTCGAACGGATGCACCGGCAGACCGGCATCTTCCGGGTGCAGCGAAAATTCCCGCAATGCGCCGTTCTCCAGAGCCACCACAGCGCTTTCGGCGGCAATGGACAACTCATCCGTCCCGTCCCCACCATGCACCAGCCAGGCGCGCTCGGTGCTCAGCGCGCTGAGCGTCTCGGCCATGGGGAGCAGCAAATCGGCAGTAAAGGCCCCGGTCAACTGATATTTCACCCCCGCCGGATTGGTCAGCGGCCCAAGGATGTT
>SKRP01000024.1 GCA_007118445.1 Natronohydrobacter sp. | reverse complement strand
GCTTGCTGTTTCGCGCGCCTATTGGCATGACTGGCCCATATGACAGGGGCAGGCCATGCAGCAAGACAGCGAGATCGCCATCATCGGTGCAGGCATCGTGGGGCTGTGCTGTGCCCTGCGGCTGGCGCAAACCGGTCATCAGGTGACGCTGGTCGCGCCGCCGGATGATGAAGCGGGCGCGTCCTATGGCAATGCCGGTGTGATCGCGGATTATGCGGTCCTGCCGGTCGGCACGCCCGATGTGCTGCGCAACCTGCCTGCGCTGCTCTTTAACCGTGACAGCCCGCTGGCCATCCGCCCTGCCCTCGCACTCGCCCCCTGGCTCATGCGCTTTGCCCGCGAATCACTGCCCGGTCGTGCGCGGCAGAATGCGCAGGCCATCGCCGCCCTGCTCGCGCCCGCTGCCGCCAGCTGGAAGGAACTCGCCACCGAGATCGAGGCAGATGACCTGCTGAAACCGCTCGGTTCGCTCTATCTGTTCGAGACCGAGGCCGACCGCCGCAGCACGTCCTTCGCCACCTATCGCGCCCATGGTGTCGCTGTCGAAGAGATCAGCCGCGCAGAACTGGGCCAGTTGCAGCCCGGACTGCCCGAAACCACAGGCGTCGGCGCAGCATTCTTTCCGAACACGATCACGCTTGACGATCCCACCCGGATGCTGCGCCATCTGCGCGCGGCGGTCACAGCGGCAGGGGTGGTGCGCATACATGCCGAGGTCACGCAGCTGAACCGCGACAAGGGCCGCGTCACCCTGCGCGGCCCAGAGCTGGATCTGCGCGCGCAGCGTGTGGTCATCGCCGCCGGGGCCTGGTCGCGCGCGCTGGCCGCGCAGGCGGGCGACCGGGTGCCGCTCGACACGGAGCGCGGCTATCATCTGGAATATGACAGCCCTGCCCCGCGCCTGATCCGGCAGATGACGCCCGTATCGCGCGGCTTCTATTTCTGCCCGATGGCCGGTCGCTTGCGGGTGGCGGGCACTGTCGAACTGGGCGGGCTGAACGCGCCGCCCTCGCCCCGCCGATGGGCCGCATTGGAGCGCGGCGCGCGCGCGATCCTGCCTGATCTGCCACAGCCGGACCGGCGCTGGATGGGCTGCCGCCCCTCGCTGCCCGATTCGCGCCCGGTCATCGGCCCGTCGCGTGCCGGGGCCGCGGTAATCCATGCGTTCGGACATGGCCATCTGGGGCTGACGCTGGCCCCGATCACCGCGCGGCTGGTCGCCGCGCTGGTCGCAGGACGCGCGCCGGAACTGGACCTCGCGCCCTACCGGCCCGACCGGTTCTGAACCAATGCTGCGCCCAACGTCGTCACAAGGAAAATCAACGCGGCGACCACGACAATCGAAGGGCCGGAAGGCGTGTCCTGCGCCAGCGAGAGCTGCAAGCCCCCATAGACCGAAATCGCCCCGATACTCATCGCAAACCCCGCCATCATCTCGGGCGAGCGCGCCAGATTGCGCGCCGCCGCTGCCGGGATGATCAGCAGCGCGGCGATCAGCAAAGCGCCCACGATCTTCAGCGCCACGGCCACCACCACCGCCAGCGCCAGCGTCAGCACCATGCGCTCGCGCCCTGGATGGATGCCCGCCGATTGCGCCAGATCCTCGCTCAGCGTGGCCATCAACAGCCCCTGCCAGCGCCACAGGATCAGCCCCAGCACCAGCGCCGACCCAAGCGCGATCACCGCCAGATCGACGCGCGACACCGCGAGAATGTCCCCGAACAGATAGGCCGTCAGATCAACGCGGACATTGGGCAGAAAGGACACCGCCACCAGCCCGAAAGCCAGCGCCGAATGCGCGAGCACGCCGAGCGTCGTATCCATCGCCCAGCCGCGCCCGGCCAAAGTGGCCACGACCATGGCCATGATCAGCGCCACGACCATCGTGCCGATGAAAATGCTGATCTGGAAGCCCAGCGCGAGCGCCACGCCCAGAATCGCCGCATGGGCTGTCGCATCGCCGAAATAGGCCATCCGCCGCCAGACCACGAAACAACCCAGCGGCCCGGTCGCGATGGCGACCGCCAGCCCCGCCAGCAGCGCGCGCATCAGGAAATCATCCAGCATGATGGGCGTGGTCCTTTGTGTGGTCATGGTCGCAATTGTCGTCATGCACATGGTCATGGCTGTGCTGATAGAGCGCCAGCGCGCCGCCGGTGCCCAGCCCGAACAGCGCACGATATTCCGGCGCGTCGCGCACGATCTGCGGCGCGCCTTCGCAGCAGATATGGCCATTGATGCAGATCACCCGGTCTGACGCGCTCATGACCACATGCAGGTCATGGCTGACCGACAGGACCGCGCAATTCATCTCGTGCCGCACCTCGTCGATCAGCCGGTAGAAAGCCGCGACACCAGGCTGGTCGAGCCCCGCTGTGGGTTCATCGAGCATCAGGATATCGGGCCGTGTCAGCAGCGCACGCGCCAGAAGCACGCGCTGGAACTGCCCGCCCGAGAGCGTCGCCATGTTCTGCCCCGCCACATCCGGCACGCCCACGCGGTCCAGCACTTCGGCCATGGCCTGTGGACTCTGGCGGCTGGGCAGCGACAGGAAGCGCGACACCGGCATGGGCAGACCAGGATCCAGATGCAGGCGCTGCGGCACATAGCCGATGCGCAGCCCTTTGGCGCGGGTGATACGGCCCGTTTCGGGCGCGACAACGCCCAGGAGCACGCGCAGCAGGCTGGTCTTGCCCGATCCGTTCGGGCCGACAATGGTGACGATCTCGCCCCGGTCGATGCTGAAATCAATGTCGAACAGCGCGCGCCGCCCCGTATAGCTGACCGCCACGCCCTGCGCGGAAATCAGGCTCATCGGGCGGCCTCGCGGCAGGCGCTGCACTGGCCCACAGCCTCGATCGTGGCGCGGGCCAGATCGAAGCCCGCGGCTTTCGCCGCCTGATCGAGCGCTGCGCTGACGGCCCCGGCATCGGCCTCGGTCACGCTGTCGCAGCTTTCGCAGATCAGAAAGGCCGCGCGGTGATCCTGACCCGGATGGGCGCAGGCGGTGAAGGCATTGAGCCGCCGGATACGGTGCGCAAGCCCCTGATCCACAAGAAAGTTCAGGGCGCGATAGGCGACAGGCGGCTGGCTGCCGAACCCCTCGGCGCTGAGCTTTTCCAGCACGTCATAGGCCCCGAGCGCACCATGCGCCTGCAGCAGGATTTCCAGCACGCGCCTGCGCACCGGCGTCAGCCGCGCGCCGGTCGCGCGGGCGCGGGCCTCGGCTGCCGCCAGGATCGCCGCGACATTGGCCGCTCCGCTATGATCCGCGCAGCAAAACCCGTTATCCTGTGCCTGTGTCGTCATCCGCGCCGCCTTGACTGTTATGATATAACGTTAGATAAGTTGCCCGAGATATAACACAAGGAGATCAGGATGCGCTACTCACTCGCCTTGGCCTGCGCCATGATGGCCACACCGCTCGCCGCCCAGGATCTGCGCGTGATGACCGATTTTCAGGTGACGCATTCGCTGGTGTCCATGGTGATGGGCGAGACCGGCACGCCAGATCTGTTGCTCGATCAGGGCGGTGATCCGCATAGTTTTCAGCTGCGCCCCTCGCAGGCGCGCAATCTGGCCGATGCCGGGCTGATCTTCTGGGTCGGGTCGGAACTGACGCCCTGGATGGCGCGCGCGATTGCGGGGGTCGAGGCTAAGGGCGAAGTGGTGACATTGCTGGAGGCCGAGGGGCTGAGCCTGCAGGACTTTGCGCATGGGCATTCACATGATCATGACCACGGGCATTCTCATGATGATCATGGCCACTCCCATGATGATCACGGGCACTCCCACGATGACCACGGGCACTCGCATGACGATCATGGGCATTCGCATGACGACCACGGGCATTCCCATGATGATCACGGCCACTCGCATGATGACCACGGTCATTCTCATGACGACCACGGGCATTCCCATGATGATCACGGTCATTCGCACGACGATCATGGCCACTCCCATGACGATCACGGGCATTCCCATGATGATCACGGACATTCGCACGACGACCATGG